>CAZHIB010000077.1:0-2536 GCA_964532365.1 uncultured Candidatus Saccharibacteria bacterium | reverse complement strand
ACTATATATATTAACATTAAATAATCAAAAATTATATGGAAACTTTTATTCTAAAAACATTTAATATCCCAAAACTAAAAGGAATATCGGAGAAAAATATTGAGGAACATTTAAAACTTTATAAAGGCTATACAAATAACACCAACCTTATTTTTAATAAATTAGCAGAACTAAAAAATGATCCAGAAAAAAATGCTTTTATTTTAGGTGAGTTGCAAAGAAGACTTGGTTTTGAATTTGACGGTATGCGTAATCATGAGTATTTTTTTAAATCTTTATCTGATGGACCTATAGAAATAGACAAAGAAGGAGAGTTGTTTAAAAAAATAGAAAAAGAGTGGGGATCATATGAAAATTTTCTCAGTCATTTTAAATTTGTCGCTACAACTCGTGGTATTGGCTGGACGATTCTTTACCACGATAAAATGTCTGACAAATTAATAATCTCCTGGGTGGATGAACACCACTTAGGCCAACTAACTGGCCTTTCCCCTGTTCTTTGCCTTGATATGTGGGAACATGCATATGTATATGACTATCCAACAAGTGAAAAGAAGAAGTACGTAGAATCATTTTTTGAAAATTTAAACTGGAAAAATGTAGAGGAAAATCTTAAAAAATAATTCTTCTTGATCAAAATACCAGATTAATCACTTAGCACTTTTACACACCGATCTGAAAGTGCTAAGTGTTTTTTGTGTCATATTTTTACTTCTTTTTAAATATCCACCAAATTAGAAAGATATATATTAAAATCGTTAAGGAAAGTGGAAAAAACTGTATATTTATACTTGCAAATGATAGCTCGGCAAATAAATGAATAACACGGAGCATATAAGAAAGGAGGAAGTCGGCAATCAGAGCAAGTGGCAATGACAAAGTTGGGGAAATAAATCCAATTGCTCCAGTTGCAAAACTAAAAAACATTGTCACGGGAATAAATGGTAAAATTAAAATATTAACAGGCAGTGAAACAAGCGAAAAAATTCCTGTCGAGTGAAGAAGTATGGGTAAAACTGAAATGGTTGCCGCTGTGGTTGTTGAGATTAATTCTCTTAATTTAAATCTCATTGTGACAAAATAATACCAACCTATAACTTTCGGGGTGATAAATAAAACTCCGAAAGTAGCCAAAAATGACAATTGAAATGACATGTCGGTGACAACTCTTACGTCATAAGCAATCATTAATAGAGCCGCAACTAATAAGGCTCGCCCAGCCTCATATTTTCTGCCAGTCATACGTCCCAAAAGCATAATAAAAGCCATAACTCCTGCCCGAATTGATGTTTCTGCCGCTCCGGTCATTATGATAAATAAAATTATAACAAAAACACCCAAACTAATGGCCACAACTTCTGAAAAGATTAGACCAAAAACATTCATGACTCCATCTGCCACAATCGTAATATTGTATCCCGACAGTGCTACAATATGGATAATGCCAGTCGAGATAAATGCGTTCTTCTGATTATTATTAAATCCCCCTTGAAGACCAAGAATCAATCCCCCGGCCAAGTCACTCTCTGGCGGAGAAATAACTCTTTCAATATTTTTCATAAAAGCATTTCTTAATTTGAATAGATTTGATTTTATCCAACTATTATTACTGCTGGAAATAATTTTTACTTCAGCATTTTTAATAATAAAATATATATCTTTGTTTGATAAATATCTTTTGTAATTAAATTCTTTCCCTGATTGAGTAATAAAATTCTCAGGACTTTCAAGGTTGCCCGTGACGACAACTTCATCTCCATATAATACTTCAATTTCTTTGGGAATCACTGCTAAAATATTACTTTTCTGATTGAGTGGCTTAATTATAATATGCTGATTGAAAACTCTGACATCAGGCGCATCAACAATAATCCCACGCAATTCAACTTTTGCTCCTATGGCTATATCATATGGTGGTCTATCTGGAACAAAAAATAAAAACCTCACTAAAGCAATAATGATTAAAATAAAAATTAAAATAATTTCTTTTTTAGCCATAAAATTTTATGTGCGTATTTCGAAAAAGGCTATTTAAATTATTTTTGAGCTAGGGCTTTAGTCGTCGCAATTTCATCGGCTCTATCATTATAAACATGACCTGAATGGCCTTTTACTTTTTCCCAGTTTATTTTAGTATCAATATTTCTGACTAAATCAATCATTTCTTTCCATAAATCCTGATTTAAGACTTCTTTTTTATTGGCTGTCCGCCAACCATTCTTCTCCCAATTATAGACCCAGGAAGTTATGCCTGAAAGAACATAATTTGAATCAGAATATATTCGGAAGTCCGACTTCCGAATATTTTGGAAGTCGGACTTCCAAAGATCTTTTATATATTTCAGAGCTTCAATTACAGCCTGAAGCTCCATTCGATTATTCGTCGTATTTTTATTAAAACCCCCAAGCTCTTTAATAATCGTTTCTTTCTTCTCATTCTTAATAATAACAACTCCCCACCCTCCCGGACCGGGATTTCCAAGCGAGCTGCCATCTGTATAAATTTCTATTTTTTTATTCATCCCAATACTAGAAT
>CAZHIB010000076.1:0-2580 GCA_964532365.1 uncultured Candidatus Saccharibacteria bacterium | reverse complement strand
ATTATATTATATTTTTTTTATTATTATTTATTATTATTTTAAAATTTAGTGAGTTTTATTTTGGGTTTTAAAATTTTATTAATAAATTAATTAATCAAATCCTTGCTTTATAACTCATTTCCTTGAATTTTATGATAAAGGTGGTTCCATGAGATGTTTCTAAAGTTAAATCTCCATTAATTTGACTTATTAATGAATTTACAAGTAATAAACCTAGGGACTTGTCGGTTTTATAATTCACGGATTCAGGAATTCCTACTCCATTATCACTAACTTTAAGGGTAAATATTTCTCCCTCTTTAAAGAAATCAATTTTTATTTCTCCTTCTCTATCTTCAGGAAATGCATATTTGAATGCATTTGAAACCAGCTCTGTTAAAATTAATCCGCATGGAATAGCAGTATCAATGTTTACCTTAATTTTTTGAGCATTTATCTTTAATTTAACAAAGTTTGGATTAGAAACATAGGTTTTTAGAAGATCTAAGGACAAACTGTTTACATATTCACCAAAATCAATACTAGAAAGGTTTTTGGACTGATAAAGTCGTTCATGTATCATGGACATAGATTTTACTCTACTTTGACTTTCTTTAAATATATTGGCCGCATCAGAATCCTTAATCTGTCTTGATTGCAAGCTTAAAAGGCTGGATATAATTTGCATATTATTTTTGACTCGGTGGTGGATTTCTTTGAGAAGAACTTCTTTTTCTTCTAATGATTCTTTTATTCTTTCTTCAGCTTTTTGTCGTTCATCGGCCTCTAGGGATAATGAAACCATATTAGATATGGCTCCTGCAAAGTCCTGCTCTTCAAAGGTCCAGTTTTTTAGTTTTTTCCCGACGTGTTCATGACATGTAACACCTATTAACTTTCCTTTGAGCCAAATGGGAGCATCCATCATAGAAACAATATTTAATGGTTTTAAATAATTTTCTGTGAACTCTTTGGTACGTGTATCATTTTGTGCATCTCTAGCAGCAATACTGTGTAATTCAGTCAATGCTTTAAAATAATGGGGATATTCCCAAGATTCTAAAATATTTCCATCTTCATGAGAGTCTTTACTTAAATTATAAAGGTCTTTACAGTGAATTTCACTCATATCCTCGTTGAAAAACCATATACTTACTCTTTCAACATTTAAAATTTTTGAACTTACTTCAGTTAATTTCCTTAAAAATATATCCGATTCAGAAATATCTTTTCTTGATAAATCTATAAGCGCATTCTGTCGTTTTATAGTGTTTTCAACACTTTTTTTCTTTTTTAACTCGTCTATCTTCCTTTCAGTTATATCTTCACCAGAGCCAATTAATCCAACTATTTCACCGTCAGCATCAGTCATTAATCTGTTGGTCCAAGAAATAGTTCTTTCTTCTTTATTTTTGGTTAAAACTAAGCTTTCATGGTTCTCAAAATTATTAATATCCTCGATAAATGATTTATAAAATGCTTCTTTGATTTCACTTTTATTCTTTTCACTCAAGAAATTGTCATGCCAATTTTTCCCAATAATTTCACTTTCTTTATACTTTAAAACCTCACAGCCCTTTTTATTTATTAAAATAACTCTTCCTTCTACGTCTAAAACTAAGATAATTGCGCCTGCAATATCTAAATATCTTTGAGCATTATCTCTTTCTTCTTTCAATATTTGTTCCGTTTTAATACGTTTTAAAATTTCATTCTCTGCAGAATTATAAAGCTGGGTTATTTCTCTAAAGGAGATTATTTGGCGTATTATTACCAATAAAATAATAAGAGTTCCCATCCATATCACAGTCTCCAAATTACTTAACTGTTTTTGATGATAACTCCAGGCAAAAGTTATATACGCTATAATTATCCAAATGAATGGTAAATAAGATGTCCATTGTGGCCTAATCACTATTCTTTCTTCTTTTTCTTCTTTAGATTTCTCTTTAGATTCACCCGAGATATCTTTTTGTTTTTTAATAGAAATATTGGCCTGTAGTATTCCTGCTAACGCTATAAGTAAAAATCCAGCTATCCACCCGATATCTACTAAATTTCCAGATACAAAGCTGTCCTGTACTGTTTGATAAATATAAAATATATCGCTAATTATTTGAAAAATTATCCCTGCAGCTAATAAAAATAATGGATTTTCTTTTATACTATTAATCCTACTATAAATAATGTCTAACAAAGCGAATAATAGTATAAAATCTAAAACAACATAAGTTAAAGATAAATATGTCGATTGCATGTTTCCTTCTATATTTATGAACATGGGTACAATTAAAAATGTCCACAATAATAATCCTGTAGTTATTACAACAATTGAAATATCTAAAATAGTTTTTGATAGATCTAATCTGTTAAAACGAGCTCGGGGTAATAAAAATATTCCTAAAACAAATAATGGGTAATATGCTAAATAAAATATGTCAGATATTGAAAAAACAGGACTTTGATTTAAATAAAGCTCAATATATCCCCATGAAATGTCTCCAAGAGTAAAAAATAACTGTCCGATACCCAAAATCAACCAGGCCAAATATACTCTTTTTCCATATACTTTTGAAAGTTTGGCAGCATATAACAAACTAA
>CAZHIB010000075.1:0-2693 GCA_964532365.1 uncultured Candidatus Saccharibacteria bacterium | reverse complement strand
AATATCTACTATCTATTATGAGTATATACCCACTATAATATTTAGTCAATCATTATAAAATAGCATTTGGAATGCTACTTATCAAAATTTTAACTTTTTTAAGTTGAGATCAAAGCTCCCCCTTTTCCTTGCCATTCAATTATTCCTCCCATATTTTCTACATTTTCAAAGCCTAAGGCCTTTAATTTAATTACGGCTTCACTTGCTCTTCTTCCAGACCGACAATATACATAAAGTGGTTTATCTTTTGATATGTCATTTGTTGTCTTTATGTTTAAATCTCCTAACGGAATATGAACAGCTCCTTTTATATACCCCTCGCTCCATTCAGAATCTTCTCGCACATCAAGTAAAGTGATCTCATTGTTTTCTACTTGCTTACTAATAACTTCTGGCTCCATCTTAAAAATTATTTTTTCCTCTTTTACTTCAACTTTTGGAACCCTACATTCATCCCCATGACATTTGGTAGCATAAAAACCAATAGCAACTAATCCTCCTGCCACAATTAAACTTCCTATAATTTTATATATTTTTTTATTTTCCATTATTTTCAATTTGCATCAATCGATTATATTTACAAACTCTTTCTCCTCTGACCAAAGAGCCTGATTTTATAATTGGACAACAAAGACCAACCGCAAGGTCCGCAATAAATGTATCTGTTGTTTCGCCCGATCGATGAGAAACAAAAGGAATCCACTCTTTTTCCTTTGTCATTTTAATTGCTTCAATTGTTTCGCTTACTGTCCCAATTTGATTAAGCTTTATCAAAACTGAATTAACTGCCTCAGTTTTTATAGCCTCCTTTATTCTCTTTATATTTGTAACTAAAAGATCATCCCCCACCACTTTAATCTTGTCACCAAGTTTTTTAGTCATCAGAGCAAATCCTTCCCAATCATCTTCGGCTAAACCATCTTCAATTAATATTATTGGATATTTAGTTACCAGCTCTTCATACCAATTAATAAGTTGCTCTGAATTTAATTCTCTAACTTCTCCATTAATTTTTAATTTATAAATTCCATTTTCATAAAAACTCGAAGCGGCGCAATCCATTCCAATTTTAACCTCTTGCGTATTGTAACCAGCTTCATTAATCGCCTGGACCATAAGGCCAAGAGCTTCTTCGTTTGATCCAAGTTTTGGGGCAAAACCACCCTCATCTCCCACACTTATAGTTTGTCCATTTTTACTCAAAATACCCTTTAGAGTATGAATTATTTCAGACCCTACTTGAATTTTTTTTGTTATAGAAGGAAAACCAACAGGAGCAAGCATAAACTCTTGAATGTCTAAGCCACTATCAGCATGTTTACCACCATTTATAATATTAAACATTGGCTGAGGAATTTTAAATTCTGCATTTTCAGCTAAGCCTCCTAAATATTCATATAACTCAATATTATTATTTAACGCACTTACACGAGCAAAAGCCATAGAGACGCCCAAGATTGCGTTAGCTCCAAGTTTTGATTTATTTTCTGTTCCATCTAATTTAATAAGAAAGTCATCAAGTTCTTCTTGGTAAAACTCCTTACCAACTATGTTATTGGCGATTTCTTCGTTAATGTTTTGTACCGCTTTTAATACCCCAAAACCTTTATATCTGCTTTTATCATCATCTCTTAATTCTAGTGCTTCGTGAATACCTGTACTTGCTCCAGACGGAACCATTGCCCAAGCTTTTGTCTTGCCGGACTCAATAAATACTTCAATCGTTGGATTTCCACGTGAATCTAATATTTCACTAGCTCTAATTTTTGTAATTATACTTTTGCTGTTCATGGTCTTGTATATATTTAATAATAAAATTTAGCACCTACCCTACTTCTTCATAATAACAGAAAAATCGAAATATTTCAGCTTTAAATAACCCCAAGTACTATATACCATCTGATATATTATGATATAATACTAATCATGCAAGAAGAACTAGAAAAACTGAAAACAGAAAACGAAAAACTAAAGATAATAAGTGAAAATAAATCAGATATTATTTCAATTACCGCCCATCAGCTTAGAACTTCACTTTCAGCCCTAAAGTGGATTTTTAAAATGTTTATAGATGAAAATGTTGGGGCTCTTTCAAATGAACAAAACGAACTTATACAAAAAGCATATAATAGCAATGAAAGGATGTTAAACCTGGTTAATGATTTACTAACCTTAAATCACTCAGAGGAATCTCTTTTTACGTTTAATTTTGAAAGAATCGATTTTTTATATCTTGTTGAACAAACCTTATTTGAATTTTCAGGGGAAACAAATAAGAAAAAAGTTGAATTAATTTTTCTAAAACCAGACTCTCCTGTTCCTGCCCTAAACTGTGATATAAAATTAATGCGTGTTGTCCTTGAAAATTTAATTGAAAATGCAATAAAATATAGCCATGAGGAAGGAAAGGTCTTTATTTCTTTAAAACAGAAAGAAAATGATCTTCTACTATCTATCCATGACACCGGCATTGGAATTGAAAACGAAGATAAAGAAAATATTTTTAAGAAATTTTACAGAGCAAGTAATGCACAAGCAAAAGATCCTGTTGGTTCAGGATTAGGGCTCTTCACCGCCAAGAAAATCATCGAAAAACATAACGGCAAAATATGGTTTGAGAATGCCAATGGAGGTGGTACTACTTTTTTTGTTTCATTGCCCATTGTTTAATTAATATGGTATAATCTATTAGT
>CAZHIB010000074.1:2240-2727 GCA_964532365.1 uncultured Candidatus Saccharibacteria bacterium | reverse complement strand
GTACTAAATAAGTTATTAAGAAGTTATCCACATCGTGTTGAAAAGTTATTTTTGAGCTTATTTTGAACCTAATTTGACTAAATATATTTATATAGGACATATGGATAAATGACAGATAATTAATATAGGATATAGACAAGGTAAAAAATAGAGTTATACTAAATTAATGCTCAAATCAATATTAAAAATGCTTACCTTTGATAAAAAGAACGGTAAAGTAAAAAACAATGGTGATGATTTAAGAAAAGGCGGATGGGCCGAGAAACAGATGAGGGATATGGCTAAATTAAGAGGAAAGTTGATATTGATGTAAAATATTCAGACTGTATTCAGTTTGGAGATGTACTTTTAAATATAAGAAGGGAAAAATGTATACGAAAGTATGCGTTGTTTTAAATAAGGATCAAAAAAAATCCCTCATCGGGGATTAGAAGATTTTTTTTAAATCTGGGTTTGATCTTTGAAAATATACCGATAAGGATAAATG
>CAZHIB010000074.1:0-2230 GCA_964532365.1 uncultured Candidatus Saccharibacteria bacterium | reverse complement strand
ATTTCGGCTAAAGCCTCATTGGGGTCGTGTCTTTGAATGAATTTTCGTCGACTGACGTCTTGAAAATTTATGCAAAGAAACGAAAAAGAAACAGCGTCATCGATATTCTCAAAGCAGGTGGAACACGTATAACGTTGTTTCTCTCTTATAAAATACTCCTCTTAATTGGGGGTTGTCAATATATCAAAAGACTTTCGAGTTTAATTTTGAGGGTGATAGAGGGGGCAGGTCTATCACTTTCAATATTGAATTTGAGAGTTTTTTTTATGAAAACTCTTTGACACACTTTGTGTCCAGTCTTCATTTGCAAGGAATTTTACAAACCAAACCCTCCGTCTTCCGATAAATCGGAATCCACCTCCCTTGACAGGGAGGCTTGTCTATTTTTAATTGCCATATTTTTTAAATCATTCCAATATTTAACATGACCTTTGTTACTAATTATTTGATTATCTGTAATATTATTCACATATTAATCATAATATTATTAGCCTCCCTGTCAAGGGAGGTGTCTATGGGACGGAGGGTTTGTAATTTGACAAAAATGATGGATGGTTATAAAATAAATGTGTTCCCAACATTTGCGCCAGAAATGGTTATATTGCAAAAAAAATAATTAAATTTTTTAAATTTCCCAAAAAAACAAAATGCCTAGAAAAAAAGTTATGGCTGAAACTGATGTTAAAAGCCAAGATATAGTTAGTGCTGAAATTAAACCTAGAAAAGAAATAATCAAAAAAATAAAGCCGGAACTTGTAGCGCCTGTAATTTCTAATGAAGTAAAAATTGAAAAAACTGAAGTTACTCCTGAAGTTAAAGTTGAAAATAAAGTTGTTGTAGAAAATAAAACAGAAGAAGTAAAGGCACCTGTTGAAAGTAATAAAGTAGAAATGGTTAAAGTGGTAACAGATAAAAATGTTGTAGCTCCAAAATCAAGAGTTGAAATGGTAAAGCCAATGGTTACTTCAGCTAAACCAATGATGCCACAACAAAATCCTGTTCATAACAATCAAAATAATCAAAGACCTGTTCATCATCATCAACATCATCAACAACAACAAATGCCAAGACCAAATGTGGCTCCTGTGGTTGATATAAATGAAAATATTTGTGGAGTTTTGGAAGTGATGCAAGATGGAAATGGTTTCGTAAGACCAAAATTTATTCCTGGTGTTAAGGATGCATTTTTGGGATCTATGCAAATAAGAAGATATGGTCTTAGAGCTGGGGATATGATAATTGGTGGCGCAAGAGCTCCAAGAGAAAATGATAAATATTGGGTAATGACAAGAATAGATAAGGTTAATGATATGGAATTATCTGCTGCTTTAAAAAGACCAGATTTTAAAGATTTGGTGCCGATTTATGCTGAAAAACAGATAAAACTTGAAACTGATCCTCAAATATTATCAACAAGAATTTTGGATTTATTTTGTCCTATTGGTTTTGGTCAAAGAGCAATGGTTGTGTCACCTCCAAAAGCAGGAAAGACTACTTTGTTAAAAGAAATTGCTGCTGGTGTATCTGTAAATTATCCAGATGCGCATTTAATGGCAATATTGGTTGGTGAAAGACCTGAGGAAGTTACTGATATGCAAAGATTTATTAAGGGTGAAGTTGTTGCTTCAAGTTTTGATCAAAAACCTGAAGAACAAACTAGAGCTGCGGAAATTGCTATGGAAAGAGCAAAGAGACTTGTAGAACTTGGAAAAGATGTAGTAATAGTTTTTGATTCTATTACTAGACTTGCTCGTGCTTATAATTTAGCAATTCCAACCTCTGGTAGAACTTTATCTGGTGGTTTTGATCCAGTGGCTCTTTATCCATCAAAGAAATTTTTTGGTGCAGCTAGAAATATAGAAGGTGGTGGTTCTTTAACTATTATTGGAACTGCTTTAGTTGATACTGGTTCAAAAATGGATGATTTAATTTTTGAAGAATTTAAAGGTACTGGAAACATGGAATTAAGACTTGAAAGAAGACTTGCAGAAAGAAGAATACATCCGTCATTTGATCTTTTAAAATCCGGAACAAGCAGAGAAGATCTTCTTTTGGATGCAGCCACATTAATGAAAATTACTGCTATTAGAAGAATTTTTGATACTGTTGAAAATAAGGATGATATGACAGTAATGGTAATTGATCAAATGAATAAAACTAAGAATAATGAAGAGTTCATACAGAAAGTTGGAAGAAAATAATTTATTATATAAATAATGTTGCCATTAAT
>CAZHIB010000073.1:0-2740 GCA_964532365.1 uncultured Candidatus Saccharibacteria bacterium | reverse complement strand
GTACAAAATACTAAAAAATCTGACTTTTGGTCAGATTTTTTAGTATTTTTATTTAATTAATGTTTTATTTTTTATTTTAAGATTTGAAATAATTTTTTTCTTTTTCATTTCAATAAAGATTTGACCATCTTTCATCGTCACATAAACAGTATCCCCTTTTTTCACTCCTTTTGAGATCATAAACATTGCGACTGGATTTAAAATTTTCTCTTGAATTAAACGCCCCAGTGGTCGAGCGCCATAATGAGGATTGTAGCCTTCACGAGCCAAATAATTTAATGCTTCATCTGAAATTTCTAATTCTATTTTCTTTTCAAGTAATCTAGCTCGAATAATTTCTATCTTAATGTCAGCAATAGATCTAATAACTTCAGGCGACAAAATATCAAAGATAATAATATCGTCCAAACGATTCAAAAATTCTGGATTAAAATGATTTTTTAGTGAATCAAGAACCTTATCTTTGGTTTGTAAATATTCATCTTTTTTAGAATTATTTGTAAAACCAAGCGATTCCATTTTGTCGATAAAAGTAGAACCAATATTTGAAGTTAAAATAATTATTGTATTTTTAAAATTAACAACTCTTCCTTTTGAATCAGTCAACCTACCTTCATCTAAGACTTGCAATAATATATTAAATATCTCCGGATGAGCTTTTTCTATTTCATCAAATAAAACAACAGAATAAGGTCGGTGTCTGACCGCTTCAGTTAAACTACCTGATTCATCATAGCCAACATAACCAGGGGGTGAACCAATTAATTTTGAAACACTATGCCTTTCTGTGTATTCACTCATATCAACTCGAATTAAAGCTTTATCGTCATCAAACATAAAAGAAGCAAGGGCTTTTGTTAGTTCGGTTTTACCGACACCAGTTGGACCCAAGAAAATAAAAGAACCTATTGGTTTATTCGGATCTGAAATACCAACCCTACTTCGGCGAACAACATCTGAAATCTTTTTAATTGCTTCGTCTTGGCCAACAACTCTTAATTTTAATTCATTTTCAATTTGGGATAATTTTTTTAATTCCTCTTCTAGCATTTTTTCAAGCGGAACACCAGTCCAACGAGAAACTACACTTGCTATATCTTCCGCATTTATTTCTTCTTTTAAAATTCGGCGAGATTTCTGTAATTTCTTTAGGCGGATAAGTTTTGTTTCTAATTTATTTTGCAAATCGGGAATCTCACCATATCTAATTTCTGCGGCTCTAGCTAAGTCAGCTTTCATTTCTGTATTTTCAGCCTCGACTCGCAAAGATTCTAATTCTTTTTTAATCTGACGTATTTCTTGAACTGTTTCTTTTTCGTTTTTCCATTTTAATTCAATCTCATATGTTTTTTCTTTCAGATTAGCAATTTCTTTTTCAATATCTTTTAATCGTAACCGGGCTTCTTTGTTTTGTGTTTTTTTCTCTCTATTAATCTCATTTATTAAAGCCTCTTTTTCAACCTCAAAACGCATAATCTTGCGATCAGCATCTTCTAATAATTGTGGTTTATTCTCTAAGGCCAAACGAAGAGACGATGAAGCTTCATCAATAAGATCGACTGCTTTATCAGGCAAATATCTATTAGTGATATATCTAGCACTTAAATTAACTGCTGAAATAATAGCATCATCAGTAATTCTAATTCCATGGAAAAGTTCATATTTTTCTTTTAGGCCACGCAAAATAGCAACAGCATCTTCAATGCTTGGTTCGTCGATATAAACTGGTTGAAAACGACGAGCGAGTGCTGGATCTTTTTCTATGTGTTTTTGATATTCTTTTAAGGTTGTTGCTCCTATGGCTCTTAACTCGCCCCTGGCAAGCGCTGGTTTTAACATATTTGAAGCATCGAGTGATCCTTCAGATGATCCGGCGCCAACAATAGTATGAATTTCATCAATAAAAAGAATTATTTTCCCGTCTGATTTTTCTATTTCTTTCATTATCCCTCGTAATCTTTCTTCAAACTCACCTCGATATTTTGTCCCAGATAATAATAATCCTAAATCAAGCGAAACAACTTCTTTATCTTTTAAACTTTCAGGAACATCGTTTTTGGCAATTCGAATCGCCAAGGCTTCAGCAACGGCCGTTTTTCCAGTTCCAGCTTCTCCAATTAAAATTGGATTATTTTTAGTTCGGCGAGATAATATTTGCATCATTCTCATAATTTCAGAATCACGTCCAATAACTGGATCTAATTTATCTTCTTTAGCTAAAGTTGTTAAATTTCTAGTAAATTTAACTAATAATTTTGGTTTTTTTGAGATATTTGTCCCAGTAGCATTTTCGGTCCTCAATAATTTAAGAACATTAAGAACTTTTTCTTTATCTATTTTAAAACGACTTAATAAATTTCTAGCCTCACCTGGAACTTCCAATAAAGAAACAAACAAATGCTCTGTTGAAACAAATTCATCTTTAATAGAAAGGGCTTCTTTGCTTGAGTTTTCAATAATCTTAGCTAGATCTGGTGTTAAATAAATTTGATAAGAAGGAGAAAGAGTATTACGATTTTCAGGTGATTCAATCATTTCAATTAAATTATCAGTCAGAAGCATTGTATCAACTTCCATTTTATCTAAAATTGAAATAATCAACGAATCTTCTTGAATTAAAAGAGCTGTCAGCAAATGAAGAGAGTTAACATGATTTTGCCCACGTTCAATAGCCAGCTCATGAGCTTTACGAATTACCTCTTTTGCTTTTGTTGTAAAATTGTTAAATGGGGGCATATAT
>CAZHIB010000072.1:0-2954 GCA_964532365.1 uncultured Candidatus Saccharibacteria bacterium | reverse complement strand
ATATATCATCATTTGTATTATATCTATCATCTTATTTTTTTAATAATCAAAAATTTAGTATGGGGCAAGTATTTTTATTTTATTACACAATATCAACAATTCGAAGCCGTAGTTCTTCGCGACCGGCAAAACTATTCTTCTCAAATGTTGCAATTAAATTTATAATACTTCCCACCAAAAGAGCCGGGTCATAGCTATGACTTGTCTTGAAGAAGGCAATAGCTTTAATAATTTTTCCTCGACTATTTTTAAAAGACAATTCTAAATGATTTTTTTCTTTACCAAATTCTTTAATAGCAAATATTTTTAATCCCTTAAATAAAAATGTCGGTTTTGGATTAGCCATCCCAAAAGGAGCCAGTTTCTCGATTACTTTATAATTTTCATTTGTGACATCATCTATTAAAATAGTTGCATCAATATTACGCTCCTCCCTTTCTCCATCTTGTATTGCAATTCCATCAAACGCTTTTAATAATCTTTCTTCTAAAAAATGAATCTCTTCGTGCGTTACCGCAAATCCTCCGGCTCCTTTATGCCCACCAAATTCAATTAAACTATTTTCTGGTAATAAAGTCATAATCTCAAATAAATTTATATCTCCCCAACCACGACAAGAACCCCGAATATCCCCAGCTCCATCCGCTCCCCAAACAAAAGCTGGCTTTTTATATTCTTCAGTAATTTTTGCCGCAATAATTCCCAAAACCCCTATCCGCCAAGAAGGATTCCCGATAACAATGATGGATTTTTCGTCTCTCTTTCCAATCGTTTTTTTAACTTCTTTCATTATATGAGCAACCATTATTTTCCGCTCATCATTTATTTTAACTAAATGATCAGATAATACTTTCGCCCCAACTAAATCGGTCGTTGATAACATTAGAAACGCTTTCATTGGATCATCCATTCGACTGGCAGCATTTATGCGAGGAGCCAAGGTAAAAGTAATATCTTCTTCATTTAATTTTGTAATATTGACTCCCGCTTTTTTAAAAAGTTCTGAAAGCCCTGGTCGGCGACCTTTCTGTAAAACTTTTAAACCATAATAAGCTAAAACTCTATTCTCATTTAAAAGTGGAACTTGATCAGCTAAAGTTGCCACCCCAACCATATCAAGTAGCCATTTTTCCCAGCCATTATTTATTTTCCAATATCCCCCATATTTTTTTATCATGGCTTGAATTAATTTATAAGCCACACCTGCTCCACAAAGCATTTTATCGGGGTATAAATCTCCATCTTGTTTAGAATTTAAAATAGCGTAAGCTGGGGGAATTTCTCCTTGAGGTAAATGATGATCAGTAATAATCACATCAATACCAGCATTTTGAGCTTTCGCTGTTTCTTTGATGGCTGTAATTCCTAAATCAAAAGTAATTAATAAATTAACTTCATCTTTAATAAATTGATCGATCGCACCATGATGAAGTCCATAGCCTTCGTCGTGACGATCAGGAATATATACCGAAAAATTTTCATAATTAATTTTTTTAAAAAAATCATGCATTATAACTGCGGCTGGAATTCCATCACAATCATAGTCGCTGTAAATTAAAATTTTCTCTTTGGCTTTTATGGCCTCAAAAATTCGAACACAAACACGCTCCATGTTTAACATCTTAAATGGATCATGTAAATCATTCTCATATGATGGGTTTAAAAATCTTTCTCTTTCATCTGGCGATATTCCACGATTTGAAAGTAGTAAGTTAAGTAGTTCAACATGATTTGGCATACATATGATTTTACCATATAATGAACTCATGAGTAATTGTATATTTTGTAAAATTTCAAAAGGAGAATTACCTTGTCATAAAGTCTATGAAGATAAAAAATTCATAGTTTTCCTTGATATAAAACCAGTCGCCCTTGGTCACCTTCTTATAATTCCCAAAGAGCATGTAATTTGGATGCAGGAGGCTGATGATAAAACTATTTCAAATATTTATAAATTGGCTAAAAAAATGATAATTTCACTCAAAAAAAGCTTAAAGTGTGACTATGTTCAACTATCAGTTGTCGGCAATGAAGTTCCTCATTTCCATATCCACTTAATCCCTCGCTATAAAGACAATATTTTTCCTAATCTTCCAACCATTAAATATAAAGATCAAGAAGCCAAAAAAGTTTTAGGAAAAATTATTAAAGCAATATAGTCTCTACTATTAAAATACACAGGCCTTGCCTGTGTATTTTAATTCGTAATTACTTTAAAACTCTTATCCCCGGTAAATTTCCTTTAGATAAAAAATCAAGAGTGGCACCCCCGCCAGTTGAGACAAACCCCAATTTATTTTCAATTTTTAGTTTCGTAATTAATGCCACCGTATCTCCTCCGCCAATAACACTGTAGGCTTTGCTTTTGGTAATTAATTTCAAAATTTCTTCTGTCGCTCCGCCAAAACCATTTTCATATTCACCCATTGGTCCGTTCCATAAAATAAATTCAGCCTTGTTGATTAATTCCTTTAAATTTGAAATTGATCTTGGCCCAATATCAACAATTTTCTCATCTACTTGAACTTCGGTTGGGTTTACAAAACGATTTTTAGAATTTTTTGTTACCTGAAGGTCAATTGGCAATATTAAATTCTTGCTCTTCAGTAAAAGTGGAATTTGAAAATTATTTGGTCCAACTAAAGATGTGCCTATCTGATAACCACGAGCCTGAAAGAAATCATTGGCAATAGCTCCGCCAATAAAAATATTGTCGGCCAGCCGTAAATATTTTTTAATTAAAGGAATTTTTGTTTCAAATTTAGCTCCACCTAAAATAAATAAAAATGGGTGCTTTGGAGTGAAAATTTTAGTTAAATTTTCAATTTCAGTCGTAAATTGTAAGCCGGCATAGCCTGGTAAATATTTTGTTATTCCAACAATTGAAGCGTGCTCTCGATGAGAAACAGAAAACGCTTCATTAACATAAATTTCACCATAGCGAGACAAAGCCC
>CAZHIB010000071.1:0-3059 GCA_964532365.1 uncultured Candidatus Saccharibacteria bacterium | reverse complement strand
TTATGATTGTGTTATTTTTTTTATCCATGTTATTTAATATTAATTTGTAATTGTATCTCCTGTTGAAACATCACCTTTGGCTTCATCATTATCTTCATCTTTATTGTCGCTATCATCTTCTACTTCATCACTAATATCATCTATCTTAGGAATCTTGGCTAAAGTTGTGGCTGTGTTTCTAACGGCAGTATGTGCAAGTTTTACTTTTTCTTTCACATTTTCAATATCATTTTTAAATAAATCACGAAACTTTTGCATTTCCACTCGAAGAGAGGCTTCCTCAGTTATATTTAAAGTGTATACTTTTTCGGCTTGTGTTGAAATAGATTCTCGGGCATTTTTGATAGCTTCTTTTGACTTTTCTACTTCTTTTTTAACTTCTACAACATCGAGTCCTCTTTCTTCTGCTTTAATGATTCGAGACTCAATACTAACTAAAACATTTTCAATTTGGTCTGTTTTTTTAAATAAATTATCTGTTGTTTTTTTATTTAAACTAATTATAATATCAACAATTTTTTCTGATGATATTATTTTTTTCTCATCTTTTATTTTCTTTAAATTTTCTTTTAAATTAGACCTCATCTCGTCTATTTTTATTTTTATTTCTTCTTTTTTTATTTCAAACTCAGCCTTAAATTTTTCTCGTTCTATTTTTATTAATTCAACCATTTCTTTAATTTTTTCTTTATTAACTTCCTTTTTTTCACGTAATTCATCTCTTATTACTCCAACTTCATTCTTGTATTCATCTCTTTTTGTTTTACTGTCTTCTTTGTTGTTTTTCAAACTATCTTTAATTTCTTCAAATCTATTTCTAAATTCTTCTCCTTTTGAGTTGTCTTTTTCACCAGGACAAACAAACTCACAATTTGGTCCCGTTCGTCCTACAGAAGATCCATCAGGACAAACTTTTACATCCATGGTGCAATTTACTGGTCTTTCTTTGTCATTTCTGTTTTCTTCCGCCCTGACAACAAAGCCAAATACCAGTGAAAACATAATAATTAAAAATGATACGCTATATTTAATATTTTTTTTCATTTGACTAAAAACGGATCGTAGTCATTACTAAAATGAATATGATCTGTCTATTAATTAACTAATAAATTATACCTAAATTTTGTTCCCAATACACGAAACATAATATAATTATAAATTAATCTCTGGTTAAGTCAACAAAAAAAAACCACACCGTTAATTAAATGTGCTAAAAAACTTATTTTATTTATTTAATTACACTATTTATGACTTGCCCAGTCTCTAACCCGGCAATCATATTTTTTGCAGTAATTTCTGACATTTGGTCTCTGGCAGATTGTCGAGCTGAAGCAATGTGAGGAGTAAGAATAATATCTGGAAGTTTTGTCAAACCCTTTGTTAATTTGGGTTCAAATTCAAAAACATCAAGGGCCGCTCCGCGGATAATATCTTTTTCAAGCGCATAAACCAAAGCTTTTTCATCAACAACTGGACCCCTGGAAGTATTAATTAAAAAAGAAGTTTTTTTCATTGTCTTTAGTGATTCAATATTGATCAGATGATGCGTTGTTGGAAGTAGAGGTACATGAAGCGAGACAATATCAGCTTCTCTTAAGACTTCTTCTGTAGTCATTCTAATTGTCCCATTGATATTATCTAATTCTACTGATTGATTTATATCACTATAAATAATTTTTGAACCAAAGCCATAATGAAGTATTCTGGCCACCTCAGTTCCAATTTGCCCGACTCCAATCAAACCAATAACTTTTCCCTTCATGTCTGTCCCAACAAATAAACTCGGATCCCATCCTTTAAATTTTCCACGACGAATAAATTCATCTCCTTCGACAATCCGAGTGGTTAAAGCAAGCATCAAAGCAACCGTATGCTCGGCAACAGCGGTTGATGATGTTCCAGGGGTATTTGAAACACAAATATTTCTTTTTTGGACCTCAGTAATATCAATATTATTAAAACCAACTGAAAAATTGGCACAAACTTTAATAGTTGGGCAAGCGTCTAAAACTTCCTTATCAATAGTGTCTGTTAAAAAAGAAATAATACCATCATATGGTTTTTTCTTTAATTCTTTAATTAACTGTTTCTTTGTTGGTGGAATTTTAAATTGACCAATATCAAAAGTAATTCCTTTTTCTTTTAATAAATTTAATCCTACTTCTGGAATTTTTCTTGTAATATAAATATGCTTACTCATGTCATTAACCTATTTTAGTTGTATTAATATGTTGCTCGGCGACAAGAGCAATTTTTTCCATCATTTCTACCGCTTGAACTGGATACTGACCCTTAGCTGATTCTTCTGACAACATAACACCATCGGCGCCATCCAAAATAGCATAGGCGACGTCTGAAACTTCAGCTCTAGTCGGAATTGGATTATTAACCATCGATAATAACATTTGAGTTGCAACAATAACCATCTTATTTTTCTTCTTGCACTCTTGAATTATATAATGTTGGATAAATGGAATTTTTTCAAGCGGAAATTCATTTCCAAGATCTCCTCTGGCCACCATAATACCATCAGATTCTTTTATAATTTCATCCAAATTTTCAACAGCTATCTTGCGTTCAATTTTAGCAATCACTTTCTGATTTCCACCTTTTTCTTTTATCATTTTTTTTAACTTAATCACATCACTTGCTCTACCCACAAATGACAATGCGACATATTCAACTTCTTGTTCTATACCAAAAGCAAGATCATTTATATCTTTTTCAGTAATTACTTCTTCATCTTCTTTTCCGCCGAAACGATGCTCACCCCCTTCTTGTACCCGAGGTCCGGAAAGATCTTGAATTATTGGAATTTCAACATTATTTTCTTTAGATAATTGACGAATCGTTTTTATAATATCACTATGCCATTCATATGTCCCCCAAGAGAAATTTATACGAGCAATATCCATATGATGCTTAATCATTTCTAATATTGTTTCTTTATTATTACTAACAGGACCGATTGTGGCAATTATTTTTGTTTTCGTGGGTATCATTTTGATTTACTTGGTAGTTATTGATTTTAATATTTCGACTGTTCATTGATGAAAAAT
>CAZHIB010000070.1:0-3079 GCA_964532365.1 uncultured Candidatus Saccharibacteria bacterium | reverse complement strand
GGAGATATTATTAAGTGGGAATTAAAATAAAATTATGAAAAATATTTTTAAAAAATTTATTGCATTTGTTTTAATTTTTGTTTTTGGTCATTTTTTTATAAATAATGTTTGGGCAAACGAGGAACCAGAAGTTCTTCCGTCTCCTACTCCAATTCATCTAACTATTATTTCTGGAGAAAATTCTTTGTATGATAGTGAAATTTCTGTTACAGCTTGTGATAGTGATAATAATCCAGAAACTGAGGATTTAATAACTGCCTATTGTGCGATCATTCAATCTGGACTGGAAAGTGACTGGAATTGGTCTTGGGCTCCTGGAGCTTTTGTAAATTCAATTGAAGATATTGCTGGCTATATAAGCCAAGACACTCTAGGTAATGATGTATATCATTATTGGAGTTGGTCTTTAAATGGAGAAATGGGTTCAATTGGTTTGAATCAATATGAGTTAGTTGCATCTGATACAATTCTTTTAGAGTTTATTGATCCTGAAGAAGAGGAGGTAGAAGAAGAAAATAACGAAGTAGATAATTTTTTAAATATAGACGCAACAGTCGATGTATCAAAAACTTGTGAACTATTAGACATAGATGGAAATTCTCATTTATATGGAGATTCAGAGGATTCATATTTAGGAATATGTGCTCTTGATGCTTTAATTAAAGGTAATTATATAGAAAATGTAGGATTATCAAATCAATATCCTAGTATGGGTCTTTTTGTCACATCTTTCAATGACAAGGAAGCTGATTCAAATAGTGAATATTGGGCAATTTATCAACAAAGCTCTTCTGATGTTTCTGCGGTTCTTGCTTTATCTGGAATTTCAACCTTAGAAATTAATCAAGGTGATATTATTTTCTTTAGGCTTTCTGATTTCATGGGTATTGAAACAGGAGATTTTGTAATAATTAGAATTAATTCTTTAATACAAGAAGAAGCAGTAGATGAAGAAGAAAATAACGAGAACAATGGCGGCGGGGGAGGAAATAGTGGGGGGAGTATTAATGAAAAGGTTTTTTCTGTAGAAAATGCAATTTCTTTTTTATTTTCACAATACGAAGAAGATCAATCCCTTGGGGGAGAGATGTATCTTGATTGGTTCGCAATTGCTATAGCCAATAGCGATAATTCTTCTTTAAAATCTAATTTAATTAATTATCTTAAAAACGAGCCAATAAATTCTTCTGTTATTACTGATTATCAAAGACGAGCGATGGCCCTGATGGCTCTTGGCCTAAATCCATATAGTGAAGCAGAGATAGATTATATTAAAAAAATAGTAGATTCATTTGATGGTCTTCAGCTGGGAGAAATAGATTTGGTCAATGATGATATTTTTGGATTAATAGTTTTGCAAAATGCTGGCTATGATGAAGATGATGAAATTATTGATAAAGTTATTGCTTATATTATTTCAAGGCAAAATAATAATGGTTCATGGGGTAGTATAGATATGACCTCAGCTTCTATTATGGCTTTAAATAATTTTAAAAATATTAATGAAGTAAAAAATGTTATATCTAAAGCAGAAAATTATTTATTAGAAAATCAAAATGAGGATGGTGGCTTCGATAATATTTTTTCAACTAGTTGGGCTATACAAGCATTATCAAGCAATAATTTATATAAAGATGAAGTTAAAGATGGATTAAAATACTTGGCTGATTATCAAAATATTGATGGGGGGATAGAATATCAAGGTGGTATCACAAATCGTATTTGGGCAACAGCTTATGCTATTCCTGCAGTTTTAAAAATGTCTTGGAATGATATTTTATTTTCATTTGATAAAGAAGAGGCCGAGGATAATTCTTTTAATGAGGAGAGTGAAGAAATAATAATTGATGATGAATTAAAAGAAGAAGTAGTAATTGAGGAAGAAACAAAAGTAGACGAAATAATAAAAAAGAAAGTAGAAGAAAGGGAGATAATTAATAATTATGAATTAATAATTAAGAATGAAAAGAAAGAGGAGGATAAAGATGTAATTACAAATTACAAATTACAAATTACTAATGAAAAAGATCTTTTAGCTAGTGCAGGAGAAGTAATTTCTGATCATGATTATATAAAGAGAATCTTAATTAAGATAAAATATTTATTTTTAAGTTTTTGGAGTTTTTTGATTGGCTTACTTTCTTAATAAATTAAAAAGATTTTGGCCTATTTAATAGACTTAATATGACTTTGAAAAGAGTAAACAACAAGGTATAATAAAATAATGCAAACAAAAACAAAATTTATTATATTTATATTTTTAATTGTTATTATTGTTGGAGGATTGGGAGTATATGCTAATTCTAAGCCGGGCAAATTAGATGATTTTGCAATGTGTATTGAAAAATCAGGAGCTAAATTTTATGGAACATTTTGGTGCTCACATTGTCAAAATCAAAAAAGAGCCTTCGGTTCATCACAGAAATACCTTCCTTATATTGAATGTTCTACTCCTGACGGAAGAAATCAAGAACAAATTTGTAAAGAGGCAGGGATTGAAGGTTACCCAACTTGGATTTTTGTTGACGGCTCACAGCTCTCTGGTGAACAATCTCTTGAAATATTAGCCAATAAGACACAGTGTATTCTGCCTTAATAATATGGAAAATTACGTACAAATTATAAATAAAATGCTTGGAGCCGGGACAATTTTTCTTCAAGCCACAATTTTGTTAATTATAATTAATTATTTATTTTTCAAAAATAATAAAAATAAGATATTAATTTTCTTTAAAAAATATACATTTCACTTTGGTTTTTTAATTGCCTTAGGGGCAGTAATGCTGTCTTTGTTTTATTCAGAAATTATTGGCTATCCGCCGTGTGAATTATGTTGGATTCAAAGAATTTTCTTATATCCTCAACTTGTTTTGTTTGGAGTTAAATTATTTAGAAAAGAAAATAATATTACTGATTCGAGTATGATTTTAGCAATCATTGGAGCTTGGATTTCTTTTTATCATATTTACGTTGAAAATGGAGGAACTATTGGTCCAACTTGTGCCGATCCGGCAAATGGTGGTATTTCTTGTGCTGTTCGATATGTTTATGAATTTAATTATATTGGAATTCCAATGAT
>CAZHIB010000069.1:0-3143 GCA_964532365.1 uncultured Candidatus Saccharibacteria bacterium | reverse complement strand
GGTATTATTACTTCTCTTAAATTGGGAGATAAAGAAATTTTGTATATGGATGAAGAAACTTTAAACAATAAAGAGGTAAATATAAAAGGAGGAATTCCAATATTATTTCCAAATGCTGGACCAATTCCAGACGAAATAAAAACAGAAGAAACTAAAAATTTAAAACAGCATGGTTTTGCTCGAGATTCTAAATGGAGTTTTAAAAAAACAGATAAAGGTTTTGAGCAAAAGCTATTTTCTGATGAAAAAACAAAAGAAGTATATCCGTATGATTTTATTATGACAATGACTGGTCAATTTAATAAAGATGGATCTTTTTCCATATTTCAAATTATAGAAAATACTGGCAAAAATGATATGCCTATTTCAAGTGGTTTTCATCCGTATTTTAAAGTTCCAAGTCAAAATAAAAAAGATATTAAATTTAATCTTAAAGAAGGGGACCAAATAATTAATAAAATTGATATATGGGCTAATGGAAAAGCAGTTTCAATAGAAAAACCGGATGATGTTTTTGAAGTTGAAATTCCTGAATTAGGTGTTCTTGAATTTGAGGCTTCAAAAGAATATCATAGATTGTGGATTTGGTCTCAAGAAAATAAGGATTTTGTTTGTGTTGAACCGGTAATGCAAGATAAGGGTGGTATAATAAATAATCCAGAAGTAATAAAGACTGGAGAAAAACTAGAATTGTTTTTCAATATTAAATTAAAGAGTTAATTATTAATGCAAAATTTAGATTTAACAAAAATAAATAATGTTCACTTTATCGGTATTGGAGGTATCGGAATTTCGGCGGTGGCGAGGATGATGAAAGCATTAGGGAAAAATGTCTCAGGTCAAGATATGCAAGACGGGGAGATTGTAAAGGAATTACAAAAGCTCGGGATAGAGATAAGTATCGGTCATCAGTCTTATGATAATATTCCAAGTGATACAGAATTGGTGGTCTATACTGTGGCCATAGAGACTTATGACAAGGCTCTTTTTGATAAGATAAAGTCTTCAGAGATTAAATATTCGGAAGTCGGACTTCAAAATATTGGGGGATTTTTTGTCAAATCTTATCCAGAAATGCTCGGAATTATAAGCGAAGACAAATATACTATTGCTGTCTGTGGAACTCACGGCAAGACAACGACGACAGGCATGCTCAAAGAAATATTTGTAGATAATGGCAACGATCCGACAGTCATAGTCGGTTCTTTACTCAAAAATAAAGATGGGTCTCGAACTAATTTTATTCATGGCGACGGTAAACATTTTATTGTGGAAGCTTGTGAATACAGAAGATCATTTTTGAATATTAATCCAGATATTGTAGTAATTACAAATATAGACAGTGATCATCTGGACTATTATAAAGATATAGAAGATATCAAAAGTGCTTTTAGAGAGTTTGTGCTGAAGGTTCCCGAGAGTGGCTTTGTAGTTTGCAATACAGATGATGAAAATATTAAAGATGTAATAAATGAGATAAAAGCAAAGGTCATAAACTGGGGTGAATATTTTAATAGAGAGTTGAAGCTTAAAATTCCAGGGATACATAATAAAAAAAATGCGGCGGCGGCTGTGGCCACCGCTTTATCTTGTGGTATAACAAAAGAAGATGCTAAAAGGTTTGTTTGTGAATTTCCTGGCACCTGGAAACGTTTTGAATTTAGGGGGCAATTAAAGAGTGGATTATTACTTTATGATGATTATGCTCATCATCCGACAGAAATAATGGCAACGCTTGAAGGGTTTCGGGAATTATATCCAAAGAATGAGGGATGGGAATTAACAGTTATCTTCCAGCCACATTTATTTAGTCGGACAAAATTACTTTTGGCAGATTTTGCTAAAAGCTTCACAGATGCTGACGAAGTTTTATTGTTGCCAATTTATTATGCCCGAGAAGAAGATGATGGAAGTATTAGTTCAGAAATATTAGCAGATGAAATAAATATAAATACGCATAATTCAAAGGCTTTTAAAAGTTTTGCTGATTTAGAACAATTTTTGGAAGTCCGACTTCCAAAAATGCATGACAAAGAAATAATTATTACAATGGGAGCTGGAGAGGCTTCAAGAATAGGAGATTTCCTTTTATCTAATAATAATCTATAATTAAATAATGAGAAAATTATTTATATATTTGTTTTTAATTTTATTCTTAACTCCTGTTACTTTTATCTATTCTACAGAGACTATAAATTCTGGATTAATACCTGGGCAAATTTGGTATTCAAGCGAAAAACTGGTTGAAGGTCAAACTGTCAATATTTATACGGCTGTTTGGAATGGGGGAAAGAATCCTATCACGATGAAAGTTGAATTTTATGACAAAAATGTAATTTTAGGATCCAGAGAGGTTGTCGTTGATCCTTTTGAATTAAAAAATGTATCTATTCCATGGAAAATTACTGCGGGTGAACATGCTATTTCTGCTAAAATAATTTCATCGACCATAAATATTTCAGGCAAAACAGAGACCGTAAATTTAAACCAAAAAGAAACTGAAGCAGATAAACATTCTATTTCCGTGGTAGCAAGAGATGAAAAAGGAAATGTTGTCTCTGGTAGTGATATTGTTAAAAATCAAATAAGTAAAACAGGTTCGAAAATAAATGATATTCTTCCAGATAGTCTGAATGATAATGTTTCAAATATTTTTGCCAAAATTGAAAATTTTAGAGAGACAATGTCTGTAAAATTAGTAAATAATAAAAAAAAGACACAAACAGAAATTGATTTAATAAAAAGTGAAAGTTCAAGTGGTGGTGAAAATATAAAACAAAAGGAAAGTATAGAGGACGGGATTAAAAAGCCAATTTCTTATATTAAGCTTGTTATTTTGACTATTCTAGTCTTAATATTTACTACTAAGGTTGTATTTTATGGGTTACTTATTTTAATTATTTTCTACATACTTCGCTTTATTTATCGAAAGATAAGAAATAGATAAGAATATTAAATTTAGGCTCAAATATGCTATATTATACTGATGAGAAGGGTGATTTTCGATTTAGTCATATTTATCTTGTTATTTATTGCTCCCTGGTGGGTTAGTTTGATATTATTATTTGTTGGAATATTTATTTTTAACGACTATTATGAGTTTATTTTTGGTCTTTTGATTATTTATTCTGTATATTCAATAC
>CAZHIB010000068.1:0-3161 GCA_964532365.1 uncultured Candidatus Saccharibacteria bacterium | reverse complement strand
CTATTATAGGATTTATAATTCTGGCAAAAACATTAATAAGAATTTTTAAAATTACTAATAAAAGTTAATTGATTTCTCCCTTAAATACAAAAGTTGCTGGACCACGAAGAATAATTTCTCCTTCGTGGTTTTTTGACAGATAAAGTTTTCCTCCGGGAAATTCAAGAACCATTTCTTTTTCGTCGGGAATTTTTTTTGTAGCTAGTTTATCAATAATAGAAAAAACAGCACAAGCTCCAGTTCCACATGCAAACGTCTCACCACACCCACGTTCCCAAACACGAACCTTATAATGATTATTAGAAATTTTTTCGACGAATTCGACATTTATTTTATTTGGAAAGAGGGAATTCGTCTCTATTTTTGGCCCCACATTTTTTACATCAATTTCATCTAAATTCTCAACAAGTGCCACGGCGTGTGGATTGCCCGTCGAAACACAATTAAATTTATACCCTAGAATTGAGTAAGGTCTTGCCTTGCTCAGTTTAAGGGTTTTAGGGAAGTCTTGATGTTTAAAAATGGGTAATCCCATATTGACTGAATAGGTATTATCTTCATTTACTTTTACTTCTTTAAAACCAGCTCGAGTTTTCACTAAAACTGAGCAAGGCAAGACCTTACTCATTTTAAGGGTTTTTTTGGTTTCGGATAGAAAAAATTTAACAGCACATCGGATTCCATTGCCACACATTTCAGCTGTACTTCCATCAGAATTATAATAGTTCATGAAAAACATCGCTTTATTAGGATTTCCAATAAGGTTTTGTTTTTCAATTAAAATTAAACCATCAGCTCCGATACCAAAATTTCTATCACATATTTTGGCAATATAATCAGATTTTAATTTAATAGTTCCATCTAGGTTGTTTATCATTATAAAATCATTTCCAGCTCCATGATATTTGTGAAATTTTATTTTATTTCTAGTAATCATAAGTATTTATAATATACTAGATAAATGTTATAATATCTAGTATGGAAGATATTAAACATATTTACATCGGCAGTGATCACGCCGGCTATGCACTTAAAGAAAAATTAAAGGTATTTTTAACTGAATCAAATTACAAGGTTATTGATAAAGGAGCTTTTAAAATAGATCTAGGGGATGATTATCCTGATTATATAATTCCTGTTGCCAAATCTGTGGCAGAAGATCAAGAAAGTTTTGGAATAATTATAGGTGGTAGTGGGCAAGGAGAAGCCATCGCCGCAAATAAAATTGACGGAATTAGGGCCACAGAATATTATGGAGGTGATCCAGAAGTAGTAAAAGTCTCAAGACAACACAACGATGCGAATATTTTATCGCTTGGGGCACGCTTTGTTGGAGATGAAGAAGCTCGAGAAGTGGTTAATTTATTTTTAGAAACAAAATTTAGTAATGAGGTAAGGCATATTAAAAGAATTAATAAAATTAAAGAAGAAGAAATTAATAATTAATTATACTAGAAACTAGCCAGCTAGAAACTAGAAGAACTAATGACCGAAATAACCCCTGCTATACTTGTAAAAAATTTTAATGAATTAAATGAAAAATTAGCTAAATTTGTTAATATTACAAATATTGTTCAAATTGATATTTGTGATGGAAATTTTGTTTCCAATATTTCATGGCCAATGAATCAGAAAGACAGAGAAAGTATTCAGTCTGTTTTAGATGAAGAACATGGTTTACCATTTTGGGAGCAATTAGATTTTGAATTTGATTTAATGGTTTTAAATGCTCACAAACAATTTGATTTTTTTACTCGACTTGGAGCAAAAAGAATAGTTTTTCATCTTGAAGCTGAAATCGAAGATGATTTTAAAGAATTTTTAGAGTCGCTTGATCCATATATTAAAGATAATATTGAAATTGGTCTTGCTCTTAACACTACAACAAATATTAATAAATTAGATCCTTTTATAAATTATGTTGATTTTATTCAATGTATGGGGATTGAAAAAATTGGTTTTCAAGGACAATCATTTGATGAAAAAGTTTTAGCACAAATTAAAAAATTAAAAGAAAAATATCCTGAAATTAAAATTAGTGTAGATGGAAGTGTCAATCAAAAAACAGCCCCACTCTTACTTGAAGCTGGAGCTGATAGACTGGTTATTGGTTCAGCCCTACTTGATAGCTACGACATTGGGGAAACAATTAAAGAGTTTGAGCTTATGTAAAATAATTAACTTAAAATTATTTCAACAAAGACGAAAGCTAGCCAAAATAAAAACAGATAATAACCCTCTTTTTTGGAAATAGTTTTTCCTGAACGCATAAAATAAAATAAAATAAATGAAGACATAACCATAAAAATTCCAGCTGAGTAAATAATTTTTTGAGGAAAAGAAAAAGGATTAATTAAGGCCAGAAGTCCAATGACAATTGTTGCGTCAGCCAAGACCGTTCCTAAAATATCTCCAACTGCCAAAGAATCATGGTTCTTTTTGATTGCCGATAAACAAAAAAATAATTCTGGCATTGTGGTTCCAACCCCTATAATTAACATCCCGATAAAAACAGAATTCATTCCAAGATAATCCGCAATATTAATTGTCGAAGTAACAATAAAGTGTGAACCAATTAATAATAATAACATACTAAATAGCAAAAATATTCCATCCAGTAATCGATTATTTATCTTAATAGTTTCTGTGTTTGGAACAATTTGTTTCTCTTTGTTGTTCTTGAAAGCTAAATAATAGAAAATTAAGCCAGTAATAATTAAACCCAATCCTTCCCATCTTGAATAATGTCCGTCTAGACCTAAAACTATTGGAATGAGAAGAATAAATGGATAAACAATATTTTCTTTTAAAATATGACTGTCAACTTTGATGCTTCGTCCAGCCACAAAAATCACAATAGCAAAAACTAATGTCATATCAGCAATATTCCCACCAAAAAGAGTTCCAAGTCCGAGGGCCGGAACTCCTGCCATGGCTGAATTTATCGATATAAATATTTCTGGAATAATTGAAATAACGGCTATAACAATAAATCCAACAATGTATTTCGATAATTTAAAACTTTCTGCTAATTGAAAGGCGTATTTTGTAGATAAGGTAGCACCTTTTAGTATTAAGAATAACGACACAGCAAAAATAAATATATTTTCTATCATATTTTATATTATATACAATATTTTAATAAATATAAAATTTATAGC
>CAZHIB010000067.1:0-3211 GCA_964532365.1 uncultured Candidatus Saccharibacteria bacterium | reverse complement strand
TCCAAAATCAATTCGAGGTCATTATTAATTAAAATTTAAAAAATATGCCTTCAAAAAACAAAGTGCGAAGTGTTAAAAAAATGGTCGTCAAAAAAGAAAAAAGTTTAAATGAAAAAACTTTAAAAAAAGTTATTAAGAATTATTTTATTAAAGGCGTTCAAAAAAGAGATGGAACAATTGTTCCTTTCGATGTTGGAAAAATTACGAATGCTGTTAATAAAGCAATGCTTACTAGCGGGGAGGGTTCTCCAAAAGAAGCTGAAATCGTAGCTAAAAAAGTTGCAAGAGAAGTTGAATACATGGTTAAAAAAGATAAAGACTTTATGCCAACTGTTGAGACAGTTCAAGATGTAGTTGAAAAACAACTAATGCTTTCGGATTACACAATTGCCTCAAAACATTATATTTTATATCGACAAGAAAGAGCAGCACTTCGAGCTCAAGGTATTTCAGTTCCTGAGCATGTAAAAAAATTAACTGATGAGAGTAAAAAATATTTTAGAAATCCACTTTCTGAATTTGTTTATTATCGAAGTTATGCAAAATGGATCGAAGAAGAGGGTAGACGAGAAACCTGGATTGAAACCGTCGATAGATATATAAATTTTATGAAAGGTAAACTTGGAGACAAGTTAAAAGAAGATGAATACAAAGAAGTACGTGAAGCAATTTTAAATCAACAAGCAATGCCTTCGATGCGTTTATTGCAATTTGCCGGAGAAGCAGCTGAGAAAACAAATGTTTGTGCTTACAATTGTTCTTTTGTGGCCCCTTCGACTTTTCAAGATTTTGGAGATATTATTTATATTTCCATGTGTGGAACGGGGGTCGGATTTTCAGTTGAAAGTAAAAATATTCAATCCCTTCCTCAAATTAAAATACAAACTAATAAAAAGTTACCAACATTTGTTGTCCCCGATACAAAAGAAGGATGGGCAGATGCATTTGTCCATGGTATGAAAACTTGGTTTGAAGGGAATGATGTTGATTTTGATTTTTCGCTTTTACGCCCCGCTGGAGCAAGGTTAAAAATTATGGGAGGAAAATCTTCTGGACCTCAACCTTTGATAAATTTACTTGGTTTTACCAGAGAGCGAATTTTGCGTCGCCAGGGCAGGCATCTTCGCAATATTGATGCTCATGATATTATTTGTAAAATAGGAGAGTGTGTCGTTTCAGGAGGAGTCCGTCGAAGCGCTCTTATTTCACTGTCTGATTTAGATGATCAAGATATGCGCGATTCTAAAAATGGTCAATTTTGGGTTAATGAAGGACAAAGAATGCTTGCTAATAATTCGGCTGTTTATAATACAAAACCAACAGAGACACAATTTTTGAAAGAATGGATTGCTTTAATGGAATCAGGTAGTGGGGAGCGAGGAATATTTAATCGTGAATCTCTTTATAAAACATTACCTAAAAGAAGATTAGAAAAATCAGTCAATTATATTGGTGAAATGGGAACAAATCCTTGCGGCGAAATTATACTTCGTTCAAGACAATTTTGTAATCTTTCTGAAGTTGTCGCCAGGAATGAAGATACAGAAGAAAGTTTAATGAAGAAAGTTAGAGTCGCAACAATATTAGGAACATATCAAGCAACTTTAACAAAATTTGGCTATTTAGGAAAAGAATGGCGGGAGAATTGTGAAGAAGAAAGATTGCTTGGTGTTTCTATTACTGGTCAATGGGATTCAAAGCTTTCTCGTGATCCTGTGATGTTGGAAAAATTAAAACTCGAAGCTATTAGAATTAATAAAATATATTCTAAGAGATTTAATATTAATGAATCAACTTGTATTACAGCCGTTAAGCCATCAGGAACAGTTTCTCAAACAGTTGATTGTGCTTCGGGAATGCACCCAAGACATGCACCATATTATATTCGTCGTATTCGTATTTCAGCAACTGACTCATTATTTAAAATGATGAAAGATCAAGGAGTTCCTTATCATCCAGAAGTTGGCCAAAATCATAATGATGCTAATACTTTTGTTTTAGAATTTCCGATGAAAGCTCCGGAAGGTGCAATTTGCAAAGATGATATTTCAGCTATTGATCAGCTTGAACATTGGAAAATAGTGAAAGTTAATTATACAGAACATAACCCGTCGGTAACTATTTCTGTTGGAGAGAATGAGTGGATTCAAGTTGCTCATTGGCTTTATCAGAATTGGGATATTGTTGGTGGTTTATCGTTTTTACCAAGGAGTAATCATGTTTATCAGCTTGCGCCTTATGAAGCAATTAGTGAAAAGCAATATAAGGAATTAATTAAGAATATGCCAGATTTTGATTTTTCAAAAATAATTACTTATGAATTGAAAGATGAAACTGAAGCCAAAAGAGAATTAGCTTGTGTGTCGGGCGTTTGTGATATAGTCTAGAATAATTACGAATTAATAATTACGAATTACGAATGAAAAGTAAACTAAAATATATAATTGCCCTTTTGATTGTATTTTTAATTAGGCTTTTACCTTTTCGAGCTCCAAATGTTGAGCCCATAATGGCTGTTATCATGCCTCTTGGAAAAACTTATGGAAAGATTGTGTCTTTTTCATTCGGTTTTTTGAGTATTGTTTTATTTGATTCGATAACATCTGGAATTGGTGTTTGGACTTTGATTACGGCGGTCGCTTATGGAATTTTAGGAGTAGGAGCATCATATTTTTTCAAAAATCGATCTGGTTGGATGAGTTATGCTGGTTATGCCGTTGTTGCGACAATTTTTTATGATGCGATAACGGGATTAACTATTGGCCCCTTATTTTTTAATCAGTCTTTTATGATCTCTTTAATTGGACAAATTCCTTTTACAATTCTTCATTTGCTCGGAAATGTTTCTTTTGCTATAGTGTTGTCACCTTTAATTGAAAAATGGTTAGTAAAAGAAGAGAAGAAAGTTTTAGTTAATAGTTCGGTTTTAGTTAATTAGTATTTTAAAATTTAAACCAATGTATTTGGAAATGAGGTTATATTCCTCTACTGTGCCGCAACGGTAAAGCTCTATAAAAGAGACAAGTCCGGTCTTAATATAATGGTGTGTCCCGAGCAGGAGAATATTTATATATTTGGATAAAATCCTCCCGCTTTAACTGGAGGATTTTATATTTATGAGAAAGAATAAAAAAAATATTTTAATAGTTTTAATACCAATTACAATTATAATTATTTGTTTTAATTATTATTTATCTTTAAAGGCAAAAGT
>CAZHIB010000066.1:0-3274 GCA_964532365.1 uncultured Candidatus Saccharibacteria bacterium | reverse complement strand
ATTTATTATTGGATTTTTTATTCTTATTAAAGGGGCAGATTTTTTAGTTAGTGGCTCAGGGTCAATTGCCAGGAGAATGAAAATACCGAGTATTGTTATTGGTTTGACGATTGTCGCTTTTGGAACATCAGCCCCAGAATTAATTGTTAATATTTTTGCTAGCGCCCAAGGCAATACTGAAATCGCCATTGGTAATATTTTAGGCAGTAATATTGCTAACATTTTATTAATTTTAGGAATATCAGCTATTATTTATCCAGTTACAGCTAAAGCCAATACAATTTTAAAAGAAATACCTTTTAGTCTTTTGGCTGTTATTGTTTTAGGGTTAATGGCAAATGATGTTTTAATTGATGGAAAAAGTTTTTCTAGTCTTTCGAGAATAGATGGCTTTGTTCTTGTTTCATTTTTAATTATTTTTCTCTATTATATTTTTGGAATTGCAAAATCTAATCAAGATAATACAAAAGAAGAGATAAAAGTATTAAGTAATTTTAAGTCAATTTTATTTATTATTCTTGGCCTTATCGGTTTAGTTGTTGGAGGTAAATGGATAGTTGATGGGGCCGTGAAGATTGCTGAATTTTTTAATATTAGTCAATCATTAATTGGTTTAACAATTATTGCCATTGGAACCTCATTGCCAGAATTAGCTACTTCAGCTGTTGCTGCTTATAAAAAAGAAACAGATATTGCAATCGGTAACGTAGTCGGTTCTAATATTTTTAATATTTTTTGGATTTTGGGAGCCAGTGCAATTATTCGACCGTTGCCATTTGGCTCAAACTCAAATAGTGATATTGTAATGGTGATTTTAGCTAGTTTGTTATTGTTTTCTTTTATGTTTATAGGCAAAAAAAAAATTATCGAGAGATGGCAAGGAGTATTTATGGTTATAATGTATATTATTTATATTGTATTTTTAATATTAACTAAATAAAGTAATTTGTGATATAATTAGAAAATTATGGAAACAAACACAAAAAAAAGTAAGTATTTATTTATTAGTTTAGCTCTTATTATTTTTTCAATTTTAATTTCAGCCGCCTTTTTTCTTTCGGCTCGTGATTTTTCAAAACAAGGATCATATGTTGAAGTTAAGGGTTTGTCTGAAAAAATCGTGAAAGCTGATACGGCCATTTGGTCAATGAGTTTTGAAGTCAAATCAAACAATATCGATACTCTTTATGCTGATATTGAAAAGAATATTGAAATTATAAAAACTTTCTTAACCGAAAAAGGTTTTGACGCCACAGAAATAAATGTCGCTCCTGTCAATATTTATCAAGATACATATAAAGAAGCAGCCTTTCGATATAATTCAACAAATCAAGTTTCTGTTTATACAAAAAAAGTTGATCAAGCCAAGTCATCTTCAAATGAGACATTGCTTTTAGTTAAAAGAGGAGTTGTTTTAAATCAAAATTATATTTCTTTCGAATTTTCTGATTTAAACAGCATTAAACCAGAAATGCTGGCCGAAGCAATTAAAAATGCTCGTGGCACCGCTTCAGAGTTTGCTTTAAATTCAGGCTCAACTGTTGGCCGAGTAACTCGCGGTAATCAAGGAGTTTTTGACATAACCGATAAAGACCCTGGGTCTCCTGAGTATAAAAAAATTCGTTTAGTTTCAACCCTTCGTTTCCTTTTGAAATAATTTAATTTTTTTTGGGGAATAATATATATTATCATCAAATACATGAAAATTAATGACTCTAATCAAGGTGATGTTTGGGATAAAGAATATAAAAATCCTTTTTTGATTACAAAAAACGAAGGTCCACAAGCAGACACTTTGCGTTTTTTGAAATTTCTTAAAAAAGAAAAAAAATTTAGAATTGAAAATAAAAATATACTAGATTTGGGTTGTGGGACTGGCAGAAACTCAAACTATTTGGCTGATACGGGTAATCATGTTATTGGAATTGAGATTTCAAAGACAGCCCTTAATCTAGCCAGAGAAAGAGCAAGAAGGTTAGGTTTAAATGTTGATTATTGGCTAGGTGATATAGGGAAAGAATATAAAATAGAAAATAATTTGATTGATTTAGTTTTAGATGTGACAAGTTCAAATTCGCTAGATGAAAAGGGTAGAGAAATATATTTAAATGAAGTAAATAGAGTCTTAAAAGATGGTGGGTATTTTTTTGTTCGAGCCTTAGCAAAAGATGGCAATAAAAATGTAAAAAATTTACTAAAACAAAGTCCAGGCCGAGAGTATGACACATATAAAATAAAAGAAATTGGTTTAATTGAACGAGTGTTTTCTCGAGATGATTTTATTAAAATGTATAGTCAGTTTTTTAAAATTCTTAAATTAGAAAAGAAGACCAGTTATACTACCTTTAATAATCGCATATATAAACGAGACTATTGGCTAGCCTACCTCCAAAAACCCAACAACTGAGTAAGGCAAGACCTTACTCATTTATTGGGTTTTTTGGCAGAATCAGATCCTAATTGGGGTCTTGTTTCGCTTTGTTTAATTGATTGTGCAATAAGTGATATAATGACAGTATTATGAATATTGGCGTATTTGATTCAGGAGTGGGGGGGTTGTGGATATTAAAACATTTACAATCGGAACTACCTCAAAATAATTATATATTTTTTGCTGACCAGGGGCATGTTCCGTATGGAGAGAGGACAATGGAAGAAATTCGAATTTTTTCAGAAAAAATTAGTCAATTTTTAATAGATAAGAATTGTCAAATTATTGTTATTGCTTGTAATACTGCCTCAGCTGCCGCACTTATATATTTAAGACAAAAATTCCCTGAGATACTTTTTGTGGGAATGGAGCCGGCGATAAAACCAGCCGTTGAAATAACTCATACAAAAAAAGTTGGAGTTTTAGCGACTCCAGCAACCTTTCAGGGAGAGCTTTATAATTCTGTTGTCGAAAGATTTGCTTCTGATGTCGAAATTTTTCAAAACACCTGTCCTGGTTTAGTTAAGCAGATTGAAAAAGGGGAACTAGAAACTACAGAAACTCGTCTGATTTTAGAGGAAGCTCTCCTTCCTATGCTTGAAAATAATATTGATACAGTTGTTCTTGGGTGTACTCATTATCCTTTTGTCATTTCACAAATTAAAAAAATTGTTGGAGATAGTATAAAAATAATTGACCCAACTGAAGCGATTGTGAGAAGGGTCGAAGCGCTCTTAAAAGAAAAAGAAAATTCTTTTTTAAAATTTAAAATTGATAAAGAAGATATTGAAATTTTCACTTCTGGAAATAAAGATGACCTGAACATTGTTGTATCTAAATTAT
>CAZHIB010000065.1:0-3409 GCA_964532365.1 uncultured Candidatus Saccharibacteria bacterium | reverse complement strand
AAAAAAATATATGTTCAATGAAATAAATAAAAACATAATAGTTACCTTAGGAATTAATAAATTACCAGTCGAAAAACAAAAAGAAGCTATGGATCGCTTGGGCTCTATTGTATATCAAGAAGTCATGCTTCGAGTGCTTGATATTTTAAATGAAGAAGACAAGGATATGTTTGAAAAGATGGTTGAAAAAGACCCCAACCCTGAAATTTTATTTGAATTCTTATCAAGTAAAATAACAAACTTTGCTGAAATAGTAAAAGAAGAAGCAGAAAATCTAAAGGAAGAAGGTGCTGAAATCATGAAGGAAATATAGGGCAATAGAACATAAAAAATTCCCCTTGATAGGGGAATTTTTTATGTTAAGGTGTTACAATAATATTTATGATTTATCTTGATTCTTTAAATGATAAACAAAAAGAGGCAGTCCTTTGTACAGACGGACCTCTTTTAATTGTGGCAGGGGCCGGAGCCGGAAAAACAAAAACAATTACTCATCGAATAATCCATCTTATTCATAATGGTGTTGATCCTCGTTCTATTTTAGCTGTCACGTTTACAAATAAAGCCGCCAAAGAAATGCGTGATCGGATTAATATAATGTTATCTGAAAAAATTCATGGCAATAATCCCGAACAAAATAATTTTGGTGGCTCATATAATGCACCATTTGTTTCAACTTTTCATTCTCTGGGTGTTCATATCATCAAAGAAAACTCTCATTTAATTGGTCTAAATAAATATTTCACCATCATAGACGAAAGTGGGGCATTGAGTATTATTAAAAGTGTGATGAAAGAGCACGATATTGACCCAAAACAACATGAGCCTCGAAAAATAAAATCGGTCATTTCAAAATCAAAAGGGGATTTTATTACTGTTGATACTTTTAGTGCAAATGTCGCAAGTGCTAATCAAAGCATCATTGCTACTGTTTGGAGGGGTTATGAGGCTCAACTCAAAAAAGAAAAAGCTCTTGATTTTGATGATCTATTACTTGAAAGTGTTTTAATCTTAAAAAAATATCCAGAAATAAAATTAAAATATCAACACACTTGGAAATATTTACATATCGATGAATACCAAGATACCAATGAAGTTCAATATGAAATGACAAAACTTCTTGTCGGCAAAGAAGAAAATATTTGTGTGGTGGGAGATACAGACCAAAATATTTACAGTTGGCGAGGAGCTAATATTAAAAATATGCTCCATTTTGAAAAAGATTTTCCAAAAACAAAAATCGTCATATTGGAACAAAATTATCGCTCAACTAAAAATATAATTGAAGCCGCCAATCATGTCATCGAGAAAAATGTTTATCGCGTTCCCAAAATTTTATTTACAAAAAATGTGTCCGGTGAGGAAATAAATATTTGTGAAGCTTATGATGAACAAAGCGAAGCGAATTTTGTCGCCGGTAAAATTGATGATCTCTTAAAAGAAAATGCGCCTGAAGATATTGCCATTCTTTATCGAGCCAATTTCCAATCAAGGGTTTTAGAAGAAGCCTTGCTCGATAAACAAATTCCCTATCAAGTACTTGGAGTAAAATTTTTCGACCGAAAAGAAATCAAAGATTTACTTTCATATATTCGAGCTTCTTACAACAAAGAAAGTTTATCTGACATTAAAAGAATTATTAATATTCCGGCTCGTGGAATTGGTAAAGCTACAATTGCGAAAATTTTTGCCGAGCAAATAAATGATTTACCCAAAGCAATGCAAGAAAAAATTAATAATTTTTACCAATTATTAGATAAAATAAAAATTTATAACGAAAACCACAAACCATCCGAATGTATTAAATATATAATTGAAGAAACTGGTATAAAAAACGAACTCTCAAAAGGAACAAATGACGAACAAGAACGTTTAGAGAATATGATGGAATTAGTAACTCTTGCTATTAAATATGATAATTGGGGGAATGGCGAGGGAATGGAAAAATTATTAGAAGATGCTTCGCTTTCAAGTGATCAAGATACGTTGATACACGGAAAAGGAAGTGGAGTCAGACTGATGACTGTCCATGCCTCAAAAGGACTTGAATTTAAATATGTTTTCATCACAGGGCTTGAACAGGATTTATTCCCACACATCAAAGACCGAATGAAAAAGAAAGAAGACACAGAAGAAGAGAGGAGGTTATTTTATGTGGCTGTAACTCGCGCCCGTGAAAAATTATTTTTATCTTACGCTACTATTCGGACAATTTACGGGATGAAACAAATAAATAATCCAAGTGAATTTATCTATGACATCCCAAAACATCTAACAATTTTTGAACAAGCCTATTCATCAAATGGGGAAAAAATTGTGTATTTATAACAATATCCCACGTCGGACATGGGATATTGTCCACGTCAGACGCGGGATGTATAATACGAATATGACTAGATTAGTAAAATTTACTCCAGGAGAATTTTTTCATATATACAACCGCGGCACGAATAAGATGAACATCTTTGCAAATCATTTTGATTATTCAAGATTTCAAAAATTACTCTACACGGTAAATAGTAAAGAAACTTTAAAATTATCAGATATTGAAAGAAACAAAGCAAACCCATGTCCGACATGGGTAATTGATAGAGGTGAAACGCTCGTAGAAATTGGAGCATACTGTCTGATGCCAAATCATTTTCATCTTTTAATAAGATCAAAGGACGAAAAACATACTGGGACTTTCTTGCAGAGACTCTTAACTAGCCACTCAAAATATTTTAACACCAAGTATGCTAGGACAGGTTCGCTTTTCCAGGGAAAATCAAAAGCGGAACATGTAGTAGGGGATAATTATTTAAAATATATTTTCTCTTATATTCATTTAAACCCTGTAAAAATAATTCAAAGAGACTGGAAAGAAAATGGAATAAATAATATAGAGGAAGTAAAAAAATATTTAAGTGAATATAAATATTCAAGTTTTCGAGATTTTATTGGAGACAAGAGAAGGGAATCCAAAATTCTTGAACTATCAAATTTCCCAAATTATTTTTCTACAAAAGAAGATTATATAGATGAAATTATTGAGTGGCTAAATTATAATAACAATGAAAAATCATAATCAAGATTCCCAAGTCGGACATGGGAAAATTCACAGGGCTAAAAAATCTTTGGGGCAAAATTTTTTAAAATCAGAAATTGCCCTTCAAACAATGTGTTCCTCCGGGGGAATAAAACCTGATGACATAATTTTAGAAATTGGGCCCGGAAAAGGAGCTTTAACCAGTAAGCTTTTATTGGAAGCTCAGAAAGTTATTGCGATTGAAAAAGATTTTGAACTTTATGAATTTTTAAAAGAGAAATATCAAATTGAAATAAAAAACAAAAAACTTATTCTTTTAAATGAAGATGTTTTGGATTTTAAGCCAACAAAATATAATTTAAAAACAAATAATTATAAAAT
>CAZHIB010000064.1:0-3522 GCA_964532365.1 uncultured Candidatus Saccharibacteria bacterium | reverse complement strand
GCCTACACTATTGAGTCACTTACTTGAAAAAGAAAGTTTTGTTTTTGACTCTTGTGACGAAAAAAAAGTAGATAAATATTTTGATAAGCAGACATTTTTACTTGAAAAATTAAAAAGTTTAAAAGAAAAAATAAATCCTAAAGTTTTTTCTAGTATTAATTTGGGATTAAAAATATTTTTAATTTCTAAGATGATAGGAGGTTTTGATGTGCAGGCCCAAACCATTAATAAAGAAGTTGAACAGAATAAAAACAAAATAGAATTAACTACAGAGAATAAAGCCAATCAAATAGTGGCGGATAGTACTTTTATTGTTGAGCATGATGGGGTGGAGGGGCTAGAGAAAGATGAGGATCGTAAAAAAATAGCTCACTATTTAAAAGAACTAGGGATTGATAATCTTAACTTTCATACAGAAGATTCAAAATTGTATGGACAGTATGCCGATATTCATAGAGAATATAGAAATTTTGCTGAACAGAATCCATCTTTTTTAAGATTTGGGGCATCTTTATATTCTGGTCAATTTAATTTGAAAGATCGAACTAAAAATATTTCTGAGGCAATTAATAAAATGATTCCAGTAAAAGATTCTATTCAAGCTAATAAGATTGCCGAAGAAATGTATATTGAATTTTGTAAAAAGAATGATATAGATCCAGCTAAACAGTTGTGTTTTAATGCTTGTTATGGTGGTAATTTAACATCAGACAAACTAGGAAATATAAAATTTGCCTTTATTAATATTGGAGAGGCCATAATAACAGGAGAGTATTATACTCCAGCTTATGTGATTGCTATACATGAGATTAACCATTTACAAAGATTGTCTGATGGTCAACATGAAGGTAGGCTTGTTGGAGACATTAAGACGGAAGCCTTAGATGAAATTGTAACAAAAATAAATGAAGCTATTAATAAAGATTATATTTACAAGAAGATAAATAGTATTTCACTAGAAGAAGAAGTTGAGTACCCTGAAAAATTGAATAGTGATTATAATAAAGGGCTATCTGTTGGTTTAGTTGCAAATACTTTTCGTAAGCTTTTAAAAAAATATGAAACGATAGAGGAATGTTTAATGTCTCAAGAAGGGCAAGATTTTGTTAAAGAATATTATAAAAATAAATAGTGGATAATGATATAGTAATGACCATCCTTGCTATTATGGTTTTTCTGTTGCGGAAGTTCGAACTTATAGTATAATTTAAACATGAATCAAGAACAATTTTTTAAGCAACCTACAATTAAGGAGCAATATTTATCAAAAGTTGATAATCAGGGATATTTAAGACTTGGAGAGATTTCTCGTAGTGAATTTGGTGGGAGGCAGATAAAAAATATAGCTAGTTTATTGGATGGTAGCGAAGGAGTAAATTTGGGTGCAGGGTTGAGATATAGTGGTAATTCAGGAAATTATTCAGATATGAAAATTTATATTGATGATTTAGAGTTTTTTATTGAGAAAGTGAAAGAATTTTATAAATAATATAATTATGGAAAACTTAAAAAGATCACAAAAAATTGAAAGTTATTTATTAGAAAATCTAGATATTAGTACTCGGCTTTATAATTTTTTAAAAAATTTTTTAAATATAAAATCTCTTGAAGATTTAACTCAAAAAACTGAAACAGAAATTAGTCTATTAATAGGCGAAGAGCGTAATTCATATATGAAAGAATTAAAAAGTATTTTAAATGATAAAAATTTATCTTTTAAAAAAGAAGAAGTATGGAAAGGGACACATTTTTGGAAAAACGAAATAGAAAGAGCAGGAGTAAAAGATAAGTTAAATTTTTTTAATGACGTGATAACGGAAAAAAGACCACCAAACCCTGGATCAGGTTATAATCTAGTTTTAAAAGATGTTGTTTTGGATGGTAAAAAATGTGATGTATATCATACCGATCAGGATGATTTGGGGAATGTGATTAGAGGAAATTCTTGGAATAGAATTTTTATTTATATAAAAGAATAATTATTTCATATCACTAATATTCTTTTAAATATCACCTTATTTGATATAATCTAAATAGTTTAATTATTATTAATTAATTTAAATTTATGAATATAAAAATTATTGTGGGTATTGTTATGGGGGTTGCTGTAATTGGTGGTGGGGTGCTTCTAATGACTGGTAATAAGAGCGAAGATAATACTGGTCAAGTTGTTTCTTTTTGTGCTGACGTTTGTCAAAAAGCTAGCGAGACTTGTCCTTCATTAATAAATGAAAATGATTGTAATAGTAAGTGTGCTAAACTAACCGAAGAAACAAAAAAGCATTTACAAGAATCAGCGACTTGCGAACAAATGACTTCAAAGCCTGAATTAATAACCGAATTGATAATTCCTGAAGTGGCGACACCAAAACCAGCTCCAAAAAATGCCAGTGAGTGTGAAGCAGCGTGTGGAAGTTATACAGGGAAATGTTTAACTTTAGTCCCTAATTTAACAGAAGCGACGTTAAATGATGGTATGAATTCTTGTATGGAAGAATGTGCCAGTTGGAATGATAATAAGGTTGATTGTATGATCAATGCTTTTGACTGTGAAGCTATGACTAATGTTTGTGGATTATAAAATATATGGACAAAAATAAATTACTTATTGGTGGAGCGATAGTTGTTATAGGCGGAGCAATTGCTACTGGTGTAATTTTAAATAATTTTGATACAAGTTCAAGCAAAAAAAGTATCGATGACAATATGTCGGGAAAAATGGAAGAACAAATTTTTAATGATTTTGTTGATAAAGATCGATATTATTTTTGTCAAAGTAAAGAAGAGATAAAAGGTCCATTTACCAGTTCTGTATTTGGTGATGAAAATGGGAATATTGAATATATTTCAGAAGATATAAATGTTTTTGACAAAGAAAAGAATAAATTATTTATTTTAGGAAGAGAAATCAAATATAAATATTCTGGCAAGGGTGAGGTTGAGTATGATATTGGCGGAGGAACAGTTGATATTAATGAAGAAGGGATAACCGTTGAATATTATAATATATTTGATGCTCCGACCAGAATAGATTATAATACTAAAATAATTTATCCAGCTCCAGAAAGAAAGAAAAATGATTGGGTGGCGATCGAAAGAAAGGGACAAGGAACGGTGATGGGATTTACTCAAGAAGATATTAATAAAAGTATGGGCGATGCAAAAACTTTTTGTCAACCATTTCCTTTAAATAATGCTTTTATTACTCCAGAGTATATTTCTTTTGAAAAATCATGTGACAATGGACCTGATGGAGGCTTTAGATTTTCTGGTAATTTTAAATTTGAATGCGGTGGAATGGATAATGAAAAAGCAATAGAAAATCTTCGGGAGTTAAAACTTCTTTATGAAGCCAGAGAAATGCTTAATGAGTCTATTAATGGAGGAGAGACCCAAGATAATGAATTTGAAGAATTGATTAAAGAAAATCAAACGGATGACCGTGATATACAAAAAAAATTACAACAAATGAAAGATGACCTTAAGGGTGAAGAAATAAGATAACATATTATTTTTTAACTG
>CAZHIB010000063.1:0-3578 GCA_964532365.1 uncultured Candidatus Saccharibacteria bacterium | reverse complement strand
CTTTATAAGTCTTTTCACTTCCCCCATTGCTGTTTGGAATATGAATCCAAACTGTGCGCTGTTCACCTAATATTTTCGAAGGTGAGCTTGTTTGAAATCCAACTGTAAAAGGGTTGTTTTCCTGTGCTTTGGCATAGAAAGAAAATAGTAATATCATAAAAAAACAAAAAAATGTTTTCATTGGATTTTTTCCTGGTAATAAAGATATAAAAGTATCTTAAAACTCATTTTTTCAAACCGTTCAATGATTTGTTTCAGCAGCCAATATTAAAGGGGAAGTTTTATCGAATCCTTTAACAACTAACCAGATGCCCAGTGCAAATTCGAATAGTGCAACAGCTACTGCGAAAAGTCCTGTCAAAGGGTCATGTTGCCCTATGAAACCGAACAGCACTGCTATATCGCCAGTAATAAGTAGTGGCGCTCCTACCAACCCAATTAGTGATAAAGTGCCAGGTACTAAGCGCGATTTGTACAACAGATAACCCAATAAGGCATCATTCACTGCTGGTATAAAACTTTGCCCAACCAGAAATATTCGGTCGTACAAGTAAACCAGAGTACGCCCAGTAACCAAACCATCTGCACCGACTCCAGATTGTCTTAAGGTAACTGCTGATAGGAGGAACGCAGCACCGGCGAAGATTGTTCCGGCTTCCAAAATTCTTGAACCGACGAGGCCTAATGCAGCACTTCCGTTTTGCTTCTTGAGCAACGGGTAAAGCACAACAGCAGTAGCAATTCCTGCTAATGCCACTATTAGTTCCAGAATTACGCCGATGAAAACATTTGTATCGGGTCCTGGACTAAGAATGTAGTCAGGATCGTGTATCGAACTATAAAGTGATAAAGTTGGGATTGAAATAAAAGTGAGTAAATAGAAAATCCCAGCAGTCAAAGCAATTTTTCTAGGGGAGGTTGCAATTTGTTCATAAGTGGTCATTGTACTTTCTCCTTTGCTAATTTCATGAAATAAATTAATAGTCGCCTAGTATATTCTATTGTTTGTAAGTGATCAAGAATTTCATTTTATAGAACCTTTTGCATCTGGTAAAGATTTAAATACTTTATCAATGCTCTGAGATGTTTCATCACTAACTCCATCTACAACTATATATACTAGTTCTGCAGCAGCAACACCAGCAAGGATTGTCGGTACTTTATTTTTTGCAGATACTTTGTTATGAACAGCTACACCGATTGCCCAGCCCAACGATGCTCCAATTGCAGATAGAAATGGTCTGTCAACATCATCCAGGTTGTTTATCCATAAACTGTCACCTTTTGCATCATAAATCTTAAAATTCATATTTATAGAATGATTTATAAAAAATACATCTGAATAATTGTATAGCTCACTAAATAGTATCCCGTCTACGTTTAGAATTGAACACAAGTTATCTGGCGACATATTTTCAACCCTGTTTTTACTTATAATATTTATTACTGAATCAACTGGCAAAACATCATAGTTTTTATCCATAATTTTTCTTGATATTAATCCTTCAATATTTGATAAACTTTTTTGAGATTGAACTGAATCTTCTACTACATTTCTTTTATCAATCACTGGCATTATCGCAATTGACTTGATATGTTTTTGATCATAATCAGATTTAATAAATGTTGGAGCTGATGAACATCCAATCATAATTAAACTGAAGATAAAAAATATAAGCAAGTAGATTTTGGTAGAAGTTTTTGCTCCCTGATATTCGGAATGAACTAATGATTTCATAATGCTCCTTTTTTTAATAATTTTTTCAGATACTTTTTTAGAACTGTTTAACTAGAAATGCCGCGATATACAACCCGATCCCATAAATAAGATGGGTCAATAAACTTTTTATTCTTCTAATGTTCGGTTTGGATAGATTTGATGATGCAATTCCAAAACCAAAGGCTGGCTGCATAATAAATAGTGGGGCTACTACGGTAAGTATTCCCCAAAAAACTGCAGAATAAATTTGGGGATTTTGAATCCATTCTTTACCACAAAATAGAAAAAGAAAAAATGCAAAATTGATACCTATAACATAATGTGCAATCCACCCAATAACTAATTCTCCCTTAACAGGTTCAGTTTCTATTATGTTTTGATGGAAAAACTTACCCTTTGGAAAATTGCCTATCCAACGCCCAACAAAACGATAATCCAAGCTTTTAATATTAAATAGACCTAAAACATAAATCCAAATATCTACTGTAATAGTTGCGCCGATTCCAATTACAAATGTTTTAATAATATAATTCATATTAATTCCTCCTATTTATTATTAGCGCGTGTAAATAATCGGTCAATTGAATCAACAAAGGGAACGCCAACAAATACTATCAAAGGAACAAGGGAAATTGTCATAAGCAATGTCCTTAAATATAGAGGCATAACTGAAAGTGGTTCCTTAAATACATAAAGGAACAGAGTAAGCATAGGATATATTACAACCCATATTTTTAGTGAGGCTATTATTTTTAGTTTTGATTTCATACACATTACCTTTTTTAATTAATTTAATTTCTGTATCAAATTTATTATTGAGGATAATCAGTATGATAGGACAGGAATGTAGTTTAATAGGATTTACGTAAAATTGATTCTATAGGCCTCTGGCGTTTGCCCGGTGTGTTTTTTGAAAAATCTTATAAAATAAGAAACATCTTTGTAGCCCAGATTATATGCGATTTCTTTAACCTGTTCTGTTGTAGCAAGCAAATATCTTTTGGCCTCTAAAATAATTTGTTCGTCAATCAGTGTTGAACAAGTTTTACCTAGATTTGATTTTGTCATTGAGTTAAGTTGAAATGTAGAAAGATTTAGCATGTCGGCATATTCTGATACCTGCTTATTTTTGGAAATATTATTTTCCAACAGTTCTAAAAATTCATCCAGCCGCTCCTGTGTAAACATTGTGTTTTTATTTTCCGGCTTGATTTGGTTTTCTCGATATCTTGTAAGCTCGACAAAGAAAATACTGAGATTAGCTTTTATAATATCAAAATACATTTTTTCTCTCTCAGTATATTCTTTGTAAATGTAGCTTAAGACATTAAAAAGATTCTTAGATTTCTTTAAATCTAGCCTGCAAAAATTTTTATTACTTGCACTGCGTAATAACTGTTGATCAGTTTTGTTTCCGGGTCGATAGAAATCCTTACTGAATTGCATTAAGAAACCTGTGCATCCTTTTTGTAATGAAAGCTGATGCACTTGACCTGGCCGCATAAAAAAAATAGAATAGTCAGTTACCTCATATTTTATAAAATCTATTGTATGTTTTCCCTTACCTTTGATAAGTGCTAAAATAAAATAATAATCATGTCGGTGGGTATCTTGGATTAGTTTCTGTTCATTTTGTAATTCTTGCACGGTTCTAATTCTAAATTTCTCTGATAAATTTAGACTATCGGGGATTACGCTAATATTTCTAACAGGGATGTTTTTCATATTATAAAAATCTAACTATGCCTAACAGAAATTATATCTCCATCTTTAACAATGTATTCTTTTCCTTCAAGTCGCCATTTGCCAAGTTCTTTTGCTTTTGCAAATGAACCTGTTTCAATAAAATCATCGTAAT
>CAZHIB010000062.1:0-3768 GCA_964532365.1 uncultured Candidatus Saccharibacteria bacterium | reverse complement strand
ATAATAATTTGGCAGAACGTGATATTCGCATGATGAAGGTAAAACAGAAGATATCTGGTTGTTTTCGAACAAAAGAAGGTGCTGACATTTTTTGTTCAATTAGAGGCTAGATCGACATCGAGAAAGAATGGCATGAATGCGATTGATTCATTGCGAATGGCTATTGATGGCACTCCATTTATTCCTGATTTTGTTTTATCAGGCTGAGTAGTTACTATTTTTTATGCTTTTTTGTTGGTATTGGGTGCCTTAGGTATTTTTGTTCTCATTGAAAGAACTCCTGAACTTTTTAATAGAGAACTTTGTATACAAAAAACACTTCATTGTTATAAATTAATTCGAAGCTGCCAGGATGAGTAACAATAAACTCCTCTAATTCCGGTTGGTATTCAACAGAATGCCCTTTTCGAAGGATGGTTTTCGTCACTCCGAAGTCTTCCATTTTTTTTAATAAGCCACCTCCCGGATCCGGTACTGCCATTGCTAATGATCTTCTCTCGGTATATAAAGCCAATACGCGTGGTTTAAAAAACAAAATCACATCATCTGAAGAGGTATCATTTTTAATAAATTGAAACAATTCTTTTGTTTCAACTTTTTCCAAATCAGTGATCGACCTGGGGAGGATGGCGATATAGGTATTCATGTAATTGAGGAATACAAAAAATGAGGCAATCACAATAATTGCAATTCTTAATTGTGGCCATTTTATGAATTTTATGGTGGTTACTAATCCTTCATAAAGATAAAGAAAAAACAATGGTATGATCGGGACAAGAAATCGATAAAATTGAAAAGCAGGCCAGACTAATAAAACTGCAAAATAGAACAAAAAAAATAATTCAAAGCTTGAAACACCTTTTTTAATTCGCGAGATCAATCCGAGGACGAATAATTCAATCAGAATTATAAAGATACTACTTTGCAAATAATAATTATCTACCTGGAAAAATCTGAAAAACAATGACAAATAATAACCAAAAGACCCCGTAATCGTTGTAACCAAACCCACTAGAGAATTTGGAATCGTATCAATATATTCGCCTGTTTCAGGGATTAAATAATTCTGAGTGATCATTAATAATAAAGCAAAACAAAAATTAACAATGGTTTGGGTGGAAACTTTTTTTGTTCTAAGAATAGATAAGGAGAGATAAATTGGAAATAGCACAATTCCGATAGATCGGGTACCATAGGCAAGATAAATAAAGAATCCGATCAACAAATAATCAATGAATTTTTTCTCTCTTTTCGTTGGAGAGTTAAATTGATTGTTCATTAAATCCAAAGCAATGTAACAAAACAATAAAAATGGCAGATCAGACATAATTCTTTGCGACAGCAGGAAAAAATATGGAGAAAAACCAATAAAAGTGAGCAACAATAATTTTGAGAGCAGACGGGTTTCTTTCGGTAAGATTTTATGATTGAAGTAGAAAAGGAAAGCAGAAAAACAAAGAATACCCGGTAATTTTAATAACTTCAGGTTTAAACCAAAAAACTTTATAAATGGGGAAAGAAGTAAAGGAAAGACTGGCGGGTAAGCCGGTGGGCCGTATACTACTTCATTATTATAAATGTATCCGGTTTGCGCATAAGGCGATCCCTGGGCAATATTGTTGGCATTCATAATGTACATGGAAAAGTCGCCGCCCCAATCATGTCCACCATCTGCATTGAATAAATAAAAAATGGTAATCAGAATTATTAATAAATTAGATAAAACCATGTCCATATTTAATAAACCGGACTTTAAAAAATTACTTTGAATAGTATTGAAATCTGAATGAGTTTTATTCATGGAAAAAAGGCCCAAAAAATAGAAAATGACAAAAATTGTAAAAGAACTTTTCTTGCATTGAACCGCTCATCAATTTGGTTACCCTTCACTGTTATTAATTTTATACACTTCTAATGGATTAAATATTTTTTCTAAATGGTAAGAATTTTCTAATTCACTTGATAACCAACTTGGTATATCTTCGTCATATAAAAAAAACGGTCCGGTGACAATATACACTGGGTTCAATTCTAAGACTTGTTCAGGTGACCCGAAAGATGAAACATTTATTGGCCAAATCACATCTAAAGGAGAGCGCCGATTTGAAAGATAATAAATTTGAACTAATTCTGTCCAGCAGAAGATAAAATCATCTTGATTTGTGTTTTGATTGATATATGTCGATACTTCCTGTGCAATTACATTGTTGGGCCCCATTGAAGTATGGTAGGCGGCAAATTGGGCAAATTCTATTTTCCCTAATCGATAATTAATATACCCATTTATATAATGAGATGAAGAGAAGAAGGTATTGCCGGTAACAATCAAAATAATACAAATCAGTATTACCTTTTTTATATCCGTGAGCAAACCCACTTTTTGTTTTTGAATTCGCGACCATAATTCTGAGATTTCAATACCAAAAAGAACACTTAATGGGGGAATTAACAATAAGCCATAGTGATATAATGCAATTCTTGAAAATCCGGCAGCAACAAAAGATGTAAAAAGCCAACTAACGATTAAAAAATGAAGTAGCGTTTTGGTTTTATTTTGTTTTATTGAGGTTGGAAAATGAAGGAATAATCTGTAACTACTTAGAAATCCAAATACCAATAGGGAAAAATTTGAGTTTGCGATTAAAATAATTGGTATCAGGAATATAAAATACCAGGGTGATTCGCTGTATGAAACATACTGGGATCCAACCTGAAAAACAAGTAAAAATCTTGAGAATAAACCTTCCAGACTAAAATAACCCACAACAAAACAAATGACAAGAATAAACCCTGATAACATGAGGAAAAAATTCTTTAGAAATCCAAGTATATATTTTTTGGTCGGTTGGAGCATTAGCTCAAGAAATAATGTCAGACTAACTGCTATTAATGAAGTAATGTAAACAGCTTTAAAAAGAAAGCCGATCGCTCCCACAGCACCGATTATGAACAATATATAAGGCTTTTTTTGACTGGTGAATAAATTAATGCTCAATAATAAAACTAGCGAGAGAGGAACATTTGCAAACAATACCGCAGTGGCTGTTTCTCCTTTTAAATTCGTCATTGAACTAACCAGAATAAATATGGCTGCGGACAGGAACCCAAATTTGCTATTTGAAAAAGTTTCGACGATCTTGAATATTATCAAACCATTGAGCCACATCCAGATAACAAGAAACAATTGAAGAGATATCGGTTGATCTCCAAAAAGCCTAAAAACCATTGCATATGAATAATAGGTTGCTGGCAGATGATGGGCGGGGTGATGGGTTCCATACAATGGCTCACCCTGGTTGATCAATCTGGCATGATATGCGTTAGCACTCGAATCATTATCGATGGGTAATTCAAAGGCCGGTAAACGAACAAGGATTACCAACAAAAATAATAATACATAAAATATCCAATTTATTTTCGCTTGAATTTTCATTACCAAATTCGCCGCCCTTCTTATTAATAGAGATTATAAGAAGTCCTATGTAGTGTTACGAAAGGAGTAGATCAACATTCTTTATTTATATCGATATGATTTGATTTTGACAAATGAAACAAAAAACTATTTTTGAGAAACAAGAACCTTAGGGTACGAATTAACATATCGACTTTGTTTGAGACATGGAATTTATATGATTTGTGTGGAAATGCGCCTTTTTATATACAATATAAAATTGTTCTTTGAATTAAGAGTAATTTCAACTTCATTGAAAAAACATTTATTTAAACCGTTCTATAATAAATAATGCCAAAAATTAGACCAGTTCGTAT
>CAZHIB010000061.1:0-3917 GCA_964532365.1 uncultured Candidatus Saccharibacteria bacterium | reverse complement strand
TATCAACATCGATCATATTTAATTTATCCTTATTGGGTAATATATAATTAATAAAGATAAAAATTACAAAGACAAAAAGAGTAAAATATATCTTATATTTTATATATTCTTTAGTCGCTAATAAAATTGAAATTAGAAAAACAATACTCGATAAAATTATTAATAATTTATTGGTACCAAAATTAGGAATTAAATAAAATCCAGCTAAAAATGTTCCCACAATACTGCCTGTTGTAGATATGGCGGATAAATTTCCAACTGTAGATCCTGATAAATTTATATTATTTAATTTTAATTTAACAGTATAAGGAGAAACTATCCCGAGTAAAACACTAGTTGGGAAAAATAAAAATATTGAAGCCAAAACCGAAGCTGTCCTTATCCCTAAAATATAATTCTGAAAAAAAGACAAAACAAGGTCTTTGGTAATATAGGTTAATAAAATAGTTAAAGCAGCCAAGAAAATAATTAAGGATAAAACACTAACACTAGATTTTTTGTCCGCTATTTTACCCCCTAAATAATATCCTAAACTTAGACTTCCTAAAATAATTCCCATTAAGCTAGTCCAAACAAAAATAGAAGTTCCAAAATATGGACCCAATATTCTTGACCCTACTAGCTCAAAAGTCATAACCGTAAAACCACAGAAAAAGACAACTATTTCTAAAATATATTTTTTTATTTTCATTTATTTTATTATTATACATTTTTAGCTATAATAAACTAGCGATATGAATAAAAGAAAAATAATTACAATCATTGGTCAAACTTCCACTGGTAAAAGTGATTTTGCGGTTGAAATTGCCAAACTTATAAATGGAGAAATTATTTCAGCTGACTCGCGTCAAGTTTACAAAGGAATGAATTTAGGGACAGGAAAAATCACCAAAAAAGAAATGGGGGGTATACCCCATCATTTACTTGATGTTATTTCGCCTCGTAATATTTTTTCAGTAAATAACTTTCAAAAAATTGCTAACAAAAAAATTACCGAAATAATCAATCAAGGTAAAATTCCAATCATTTGTGGAGGCACTGGTTTCTATATTGATTCAATAGTTAATGGAATAGCTTTTCCAGAAGTTCCTCCTAACAAAAAACTTAGAAAAGAACTTGTTTCAAAAACAACAAAGGAACTTTATGAAAAATTAAAAACAATTGACAAAAATCGCGCAAAAACTATTGATAAAAATAATCCCGTCCGTCTTATTCGAGCTATAGAGATTGCCAAAGCTTTGGGCAAAGTCCCCCTTCAAAATAAGGTAAATGGAAAATACGATATTATGAAAATTGGATTAACCTTGCCCCCTGAAATTTTAAAAGAAAAAATTAAAAACCGTTTACTTGCCCGTCTTAAAAAAGGAATGCTTAATGAAATTAAAAATTTACACAAAAATGGTCTCTCCTGGAAAAGAATGGAAGCTCTGGGTCTTGAATATCGATATGGAGCATTATATTTACAACAAAAAATATCTAAAACTGATATGATAGAAAAAATTAAAACGGAATCATGGCATTATGCTAAACGTCAAAAGACATGGTTTAAAAGAGACCCAAATATAATTTGGATTGACCCAACAAAAAAAAGTGATAAAAAATTAGTTATTGAAAAAATACAAGAATTTTTGAAATAAAACTATTTTATAGTATACTCGTTTTACAGGGGCGATTAGTATAGTGGTAGTACAACGGTCTCCAAAACCGTTGGCGGGGGTCCGATTCCTCCATCGCCCGCAAAAAAAATCCCCAATCGGGGATTTTTTAACCTGTTAATTTAGCTTCTTTATGTTTAACGTTCTTTTTGCAAGTTTTACAAAACTTCTTCATTTCAAGTTTTTTAGTAACTAATTTTTTATTCTTACTCGTAAAATAATTACCGTTCTTGCAGGCAGTACATTTAAGTTTTAAAAGTCTATCTTGTGACATAGATATACCATACTATAAAAGAATCGAAAATGCAAGAAAGGCCTATCTTATTTAATTATCCTCGGCAATAAAGAACTTATTCTAGTCGTTGCTTCATAATTAATCGTCCCTGATTCTTTGGCGATTTGTTCTGCATTTATTTCTTTATTGTTTTGCCTACCCATTATTACTACTTCATCTTCAGGCAAGACATCTTTTATACTTGAAACATCAACCACAATCATATTCATTGCCACTCGGCCCAAAATCTTAGCTCTTTTACCCCTTATCAAAACCTCTCCATTATTAGAAAGCAAACGAGGTAAACCATCAGCATAACCTTGAGGAATTATGGCAATTTTTGTCGATTTTTTTGTAATATAACTTAAACCATAACCTATAGGATGATTAGCTGGAAGAATTTTAATTTGAGCAATATGAGTTACCCATTTTAAAACTGGTTTCAAAATAATCTTCTTTTTATTTAAATATTCTAAATGCTCACTTGGCCACATACCATAAAGACCAATACCCAGACGAACAATATTATGCAAATTATTCCCCTTTTCATAAACTAAAATTCCAGAAGTTGCTGATATATGAGTTTTCAGTTTCTTGAAACCATTCTTCTTAAATATTTCTACGTATTGATGATACGTGCTTATTTGTTTTTGTGCATGAGTAAAATTCATCGTATCTTCAATATTAGCAAAATGAGAATAAATACCATCAAGCTCAATATTTTTTAATTTTTTAATTTCTAAAATAAAATTTTCAATTTGTGATGGCATTATACCTTCTCTGCCAAGATATGAATCAATGGCCACATGAACTTTCGTTTTCTTTTTTAAAAGACCAGAAATATAATTTATTTTTAATAGATGAATTAGATCAAAAGCCGAAATTATTGCTTTCTGCTTAATGGCTCTTTTTATTCCATCTTCATTTAAGTAGCCAAAAACTAAAATCGGTTTTTTTGTATATTTTCTGACCCTTTCAAGTTCTTCAATACTGTCAACTTGAAAATAATCGGTATGAGATGAAATAATTTTTACCACCTCAATATCTCCATGTCCATAAGCATTGGCTTTTATAACCGAAGCAATTTTAGTTTCACTCTTTAGTAAACTCTTAAACTGCTTAATATTATGAATTAAGTTTTCTTTCGAAATTTCAATATATGAAAGTGGTAAATTTTTCATTGTGCCGGAGGAGAGAATTGAACTCTCACCCCTTTCGAGACACGATTTTGAGTCGTGCGCGTCTACCAATTCCGCCACTCCGGCCTTACTCTATGCCTATTTCGGCAATGAAGTTAGTATACTAAAAATATATTTAAAATCAACAACCTATTTTGTAATTTTTTGACTATTTAATATTATGTGATATTGTTTAATAAACTAAAAACATGGAATCATGAAAAGAAAAATAAGATCTCTTGCCCTAAAAGTAGCGAGGACAATTTACGATAGATCGAACAAAATTAGTCGTTCGATCGAAAGACTTTATTCTGATAAAAAGATTGGTGAAAAAGAAGAAAGCTTTGCTCAGATCTTGATTCTCTTTATAACAATTATCTTTATTGTCCCTTTATTAATATTAATGGAAATATTTAAAAAACAGGCCTAATGCCTGTTTTATTTTTATATAGTCTCCGGCTCTTGGTCAAGAGTGATATTAAATTTTTCCTTAACGCTTTTTACTATTTCTGTCTTGGCTTTTATTAAATCCTCAAAACTTGCTTGTCCGTTGTTTATCAATACTAAAGCATTTTTATCATGAATTGAAATCTTGCCAAATGATTTTCCTTTTAATCCAGCATTTTCTATCAACCAACCAGCTGGGATTTTTGAATAATTTTCATCTATTGGAAAAATCTTGATATTTGGATAACCTATTTTTATTTTTTCAACTAGAATATTTTCAACAAATGGATTTTTAAAAAATGACCCGACGTTTGGCATGATTTTATAATCTGGTAATTTATTATTTCTTATAAAAATAATAGC
>CAZHIB010000060.1:0-3918 GCA_964532365.1 uncultured Candidatus Saccharibacteria bacterium | reverse complement strand
ATATTATGTTAAAAGGATTTAAACAATTTATTTTAAGAGGAAATGTTGTGGATTTGGCTGTTGGGGTGGTTATTGGAGCATCATTTGGAACGGTTGTTAATTCACTCGTCAAAGATATTTTAACACCTTTTATTGCTGCAATATTTAAATCACCAGATTTTTCAAATTTAATGTTTACAATAAATGGTAGCGTTTTTATGTATGGAAATTTTATTAATGCTTTAATTTCTTTTCTAATAGTTGCGGGTGCGATCTATTTTTTTGTTGTTACTCCAATAAATACTTTAATATCAAAAACTCGTAGAGAAAAACCATTGGATCCGACTACCAAAAAATGCACTGAATGTTTAAGTGAAATTCCACTCGAAGCAAAAAGATGTGCTTATTGCACTTCAACCTTATTATAATTCATTTTGGTCTTATGAAAAAAAAATATGTAAAAAACAAAAAGAAGGTTTTGAAAAAAGACACAGTTGTAATGATAAGTGGTGGTTTTGACCCAATTCATATTGGACATATTCGTTATATGCAAGAAGCTAGGAAATTGGGTGACAAATTAATTGTAGTCATTAATAATGATAATTGGTTACGATTAAAAAAAGGATCATCTTTTATGCCAGAAAAAGAAAGAAAAGAGATTATTGAATCCATTGGAGTAGTTGATAAAGTTATAATTTCTGGGCATTCAAAAAACACAAAAGATATGAGTGTTTGCCAAGAAATTATAAAAGTTAAACCAAATATTTTTGCTAATGGGGGAGATAGATTTGCAGATAATATTCCAGAATTTAAATTATGTAATGAAATGGGGATAAAAATGGTTTTTAATGTTGGAAGAGGTGGTAAAATTCGTAGCTCTTCGGATTTACTTAGAGATTATTCTAAAAAAATTAAGAAATAATATGAATTTATTTAATATAAATATTCCAAAATCTGTCATTTATCTTACGGTCCTTGCTGTAGTTATGAATATTTTAAGAATTATCATCTGGGATAAGGATTCTTTTATCTATATTCTCTGGAATATATTTTTAGCTTTTGTGCCTTTTATTATTAGTTCTTTTATTTTGTTTTATTACAGAAAGAAAAGATTTAATAATTTTTTATTAATTTTAGGAATGTTTATTTGGTTAATTTTTATTCCCAATGCCCCCTATATTGTTACTGATTTTATTCATCTTGGGGAAATACGCTCGATTCCAATTCTTTTTGATATACTTTTAATTTTTAGTTCAGCGATAGTTGGATTAATGCTTGGAGCTCAATCATTATTTCATATTGAACAGATATTTAACATGAAATTTTCAAAAAGAAAAACCTCCGTAATGATAATAGTGATTATTTTATTGATCAGTTTTGGATTATACTTAGGAAGATTTTTACGTTTTAATAGTTGGGATATTTTTATTAATCATACATCTTTAATTAAAAATGTCTGGAATATTTTTTCAGATCCAAGTTCGAGGATGGATATATTTCTATATACTCTTATGTTTTTCTTCTTTACCACTTTCTTTTATTATTCATGGAAGTCTTCACAAATAAAATGACAAATTTAAATAAAAAAATTATTGCTTTTGACCTTGATGGGACATTGGCATTGAGTAAACAAACTCTCGAAAGCGACATGGCAGATTTACTGTGCAAACTTGCCAAAGAGTGGAGGGTTGCAATTATTTCTGGTGGATCGTTTAATCAATTTAAAAAACAATTTTTGCCAGCCTTTAATCCGAGTAAAGAAGAGGCCAAACAAATATATGGCAATTTAATTTTACTTCCGACAAGTGGTAGCAGGCGTTATCAATATGATTTAGAAAAAAAAAATTGGATTATCACAGACGAAGAAGGGATGCCACCAATGGCTAAAGAAAAGACTTTAGCAATTTTAAAAGAATTTATTGCTTCTAATAAATATGGCATAGGTCCAGTTATTGAAGGGGATGAAGTTATTGAAGATAGAGTAACTCAGATTTCAATGTCGGCCTTAGGTCAACGGGCTCCACTTGATCAAAAAAATCTTTGGGACCCAGATCAAGCCAAAAGAAAGGAAATTATTAAAGAATTGGCTCCAAAACTTTCCGAAGTTGAAATAAACATTGGTGGAACAACGACCTTAGATTTTTTGCCAAAAGGATTTAATAAAGCTAAAGGCTTAATAAGATTGTTGAATCATTTTGGAATGGTTATTGATGATATGATTTTTGTCGGGGATTCAATTTTTCCCGGGGGAAATGATTATTCACCTTATGAAGCTGGAATTGAGTGTGTAAAAGTCGAAGGACCTGATGATACAAAAAAGGTAATTAAAAAGTGGATAGAATAAATTAATGTGATATAATTAAAAAATGACACAGAAAGAGAACCTTAACATATATGAAGAGGAGAGGCCGTGGGGGTCTTTTCGTAAATTTACCGATAACATTCCTTCAACTGTAAAAATTCTTACAGTAAGTCCAAATGAAGAATTAAGTCTACAAAGTCACAACAAAAGAGAAGAATTTTGGAGAGTTATCAATGGTGATGGGGTGTTTGAGATTGGAGAAAAAAGAATTATCGTTGAGATTGGAAGTGAACAGTATATTCCCATTAAGACAAAACATAAAATAAGGGCCGGAATGGACGGAATCGAAATTCTTGAAATTTCATTTGGAGAGTTTGATGAAGGGGACATTGTTAGATATGAAGATAAATATGGGAGAGTTTAGATAATTAATAATTATCAATTAAGTTTTATAGATGGAAAAGAAAAAATTAAAAAAGAAAATAGCCAAAGAACCAAAGCCCAAAAAGAGGGTTAAGACTATTAAGGTGGTTAAGAAAAATACATCGAAAAAAATAACCAGAAAAAGAAAAATTGTTTTAAAAAAAACAATAAAAAAGGAATTAGAAAAAATAAAAACGGTAAAATTAAAAAAAATTTTAAATAATCCGATTATTAGACCGAGTGATTATTCATGGGAATCAAAAGCCACCTTTAATCCAACGGCGTTTGAAAGTGAAGGGAAAATACATATTGTTTATAGAGCCATAGGGGAGGATGATTCGTCTGTTCTTGGTTATGCCTACACACACGATGGGTTAAATATTGAAGGTCGGCCAACTTATCATATCTATAAAAGATTTTTTAACTACAACGAAGATGTTCCCAAAATTGATTACCTTTCGGGTGGTGGATGGAGTGGAGGGTGTGAAGACCCTAGAATTGTATTAATTGATGATACTGTTTATATGATATTTACCGCTTTCGATGGCTGGGGATCTGTTCGTTTAGCCTTGACTTCTATAAAATTAGCTGATTTTAATAAGAGAAAATGGAATTGGAAAAAAGCCGTGATGATTTCTCCTCCAGGTGAAATAAATAAAAACTGGGTTCTTTTCCCAGAAAAGATAAACGGAAAATTTGCAATTTTACATAGTTTTTACCCTAAAATACTAATTGATTATTTTGATAGTTTAGATGAATTTGATGGAAATAAGTTTATAAAAAGTAATAATACAAGACCAGTTGATTTAAATAGAAAATGGGATAGTTGGTTTCGTGGAGTTGGTCCATCTCCGATAAAGACAAAAGATGGCTGGTTGATACTTTATCATGCCATGGACCATAAAAATCCTGATAGATATAGAATGGGGGCGATCTTGCTTGATTTAAAAGATCCAACAAAAATTTTATATAGATCAAGTAGTCCAATTCTTGAGCCGGAGGAAGATTATGAAAATAACGGACATAAATGGGGAGTAGTTTATTCTTGTGGAGCTGTTGTTAAAAAAGGAGAATTAATTGTTTATTATGGTGGGGCCGATAAATTTGTTTGTGTTGCTTCAATCAATCTTAAGGAATTAATTGATGATTTGAAAAAGAACAAAGAAGTTAAATTAACTAAAAAAAGTAAAAAAGAAATTGAATAATATATGTAT
>CAZHIB010000059.1:0-3919 GCA_964532365.1 uncultured Candidatus Saccharibacteria bacterium | reverse complement strand
CTTGGAGATATGTAGTTTATAATGCAGGGGAAAATAATGAAAATATATATTTATATGAGTAAAGAACAATATTTAAAAATAATCGAACGTGAGATTCATAATGTCAACAAACAAATTGATATTAAGATTATTAAAGGGATTGATTATTCAAAAGAGGCACGTGAGCATAAGGAGCTTTTACATAAAATTCGCCAGCATAAAAGAAAAGGAATTTGGGGTAGTTTCCTTAATAAATTAAACAGACTTCCTCAATTCTCAAATATTTAAAATATATGTATAACGAATATAAGGAAAAATTAATTAAATTCTATAATCGAGATAAGCGCATGCCGACATACCAAGAAATGATGAACTTGTTTAATTTTAAATCAAAAAATGCCGTAGCTCGATTAGTTAATAAATTTATTGAAGAGGGAATAGTCAGCAAGGATCATTTAGGTCGTTTAATTGCAGATATTTCTTTATCCTCAATTCCAATGCTTGGTAGTGTTAAGGCTGGTTTCCCGGCTGATGTTGCTGAAGAAATAAAAGATACTATAAACATTGACGAATATCTTATTAATAAAAATGAAAATTCTTACATGTTAACCGTCGATGGTGACTCTATGATTGATGCTCATATTACTGATGGAGACATGGTTTTAGTTGAAAAAACTAATGCAGCTAAAGATGGGCAAATTGTTATTGCTAATGTGGACGGAGAGTTCACAATGAAATATTTTAAGAAAGATAAAGACAATAAGGTTTGGCTTCTTCCGGCAAATAAAAATTACAAACCTATATATCCTAAAATGTATTTAAATATTATTGCTGTTGTAAAAGCTGTTATTAGAAAATACTAATGTTATAATAGGTCTCATGACTCAAGACCAAGCCCTGAAAATAATGAAGACTGGTGTTAATGTTTACTTAACCGGTAGCGCGGGTAGTGGTAAAACACATCTATTAAATCAATATATTTCTTACTTATCAAGACACGATATTCCTTGTGCTGTTACGGCTTCAACAGGTATTGCGGCGACACACATGAACGGAATGACTATTCATTCTTGGTCTGGTATTGGTATTAAAAATTTTTTAGATGAAAAAGGATTTCAACAATTAGAAGAAAAAAAATATTTATGGAAGAGGTTTGAAAAAGCCAGGGTTCTTATCATTGATGAAATATCAATGCTTCATGCCAGCCAGCTTGATATGGTTGAAAAAGTTTGTAGACGATTTAAAAGAAACGATAAGCCCTTTGGGGGATTACAGATTATATTATCTGGAGATTTTTTTCAGCTACCACCTGTAAATAAACAAAATGAGACAAATGAATCAGGCATGATTTTTAATAGTAACTCTTGGCAGATTTTAAATCCAGCAATTTGTTATATTGAAGAACAACACCGTCAAGAAGACGATATTTTGACAGAAATTTTAAATATGATTAGAGAAAATAGAATAGAAGAAAAACATTTTAATTTATTAAACGATAGAGTGGGGGTAAAATTAAAAAGTGGAGTTAAACCAACAAAACTATACACACATAACATCAACGTTGATGATATTAATGATATTGAATTGTCATTAATTGAGAAGGAAGAGAGGGTTTTAACTATGACTTCAAGTGGCCCAGAAGCTCTTGTAGAATTATTAAAAAAAAGTTGTCTTGCTCAAGAAAAATTAAAGTTAAAAATTGGGGCTGAAATAATGTGTATAAAAAATAATTTTGAGGCCGGATATGTTAATGGTTCTCGTGGAAAAATCATAGATTTTGAAAATGAAACAGGCAATCCAATCATTGAGCTTTATAATGGTAGAAGAATAAGTTTAAAACCAGAACTTTGGGCCATTGAAGAAGATGGTAAAATTAAGGCCTCTGTCTCTCAGGTTCCAATACGCTTAGCTTGGGCTATTACTATCCATAAAAGCCAAGGAATGTCCCTAGATAACGCTCAAATTGACCTCACTCGAACATTTTCCTATGGAATGGGCTATGTGGCCCTATCGCGAGTTCGCACGCTTGAGGGGATAAGTTTGGTTGGTTTTAATATGGATTCACTGAGGGTTGATCCTATTGTTTTAGAATTTGATCAAGATTTAAAGAATCAAAGTTTTCAAAATGAATTGTTATTTAAAAAATTAAAAACTGAAGATCAGAAAAAATTGGAAGATGATTTTATTTTAAAAATGGGTGGAAATATTAAAGATGATGGTAAAAAAAATATTATTAATACAAAAATTCCAACAATTTTAATTACGAAAGAATTATTAGAAAAAGGTAAAAATATTCGCGAAATTGCTAAAGAAAGAAGTCTAACACCTGGAACTATAACTCATCATATAGAACAAATTGTGTCAGAATTTCCAGAAACAAATATTGCCCACATTAAACCAAGTCAAAAAAATATTGATTTAGTCAAAAAAATAAATAAAAAATTAAAAGGTGAAGAAGTTGGTAAATTAAATCCCATAAAATTAATCTTAGAAAAAGAGGGCAAGAATTTGTCTTTTGAAGAGATTAGAATTGCAAAATTGTTTATTTAACAATTTTAACTAGAATCATTTTAATTGTGATATAATTAAGGTATGAATAAATATAATGTAAAAAAATTTTTTCTTATTATCCTTATTGTAATTGTGACTGGTGCTGTTTTTGTAAGCATTAGGACAAACAAAGTTATTGCTCCGATAGATAGTATTACCGATGAAAATATTACTACTGGAGAGGAAGAACCAATAAATATTTGTTATTATCGTTCAACAAAAACTGATAATGATTTTTATAATGTTGCTTGGCTTAAATTGAATATTTTGGGTAAAAATATTTCAGGAGAATTTCAAAATTTACCAGCTGAATCTGATTCGAAGATTGGAATTTTTGAAGGACAAGTTGAAGTTGCTGATCAGAAAAGCATGACGGGTACGGCTAATGTTTGGTGGAAATCACACGCTGAAGGTATGGAAGTAAAAGAAGAATTAGAAATTCAGTTTGGTGATGGAAGTGCGACTGTTGGTTTTGGAGAAATGGTGGACAGAGGAGATGGAGTTTATATCTATAAAAATAAAAATAATCTTTATTATATTGAGCAAATGAATCAATATGATTGCGAATACTTAGACGAAAAATTATTTGCTGAAAAATATATAAGAGATAATATTTCAACCATTGCTACAAATGATGCCGTTTTGGGTGGAACTTGGTATGTGGTTGCCGTCACAATAAATCCTACAACTAAGAGTGGGGAAGTCACTTATGAAGATGGGCATATTCTAAGTAAGGCGAAATTGGAATATATATACAAAAATAATCCCCAAAGTCTTACAATTACAAAATTTGAAGTAATTAAATAACCATAATCACTCAGATAGCGGCAAGGCCGCTATCGGTATTTCTCTCGCCAATTATAGTCTTCTTCTTCATCATCACTCTTATCAACAATAGGAGTACCACAAGCTTGGCAAGTCTCATTATATGAACGCAATCCGCAACGAGGGCAAATTGGTTCTTTTATATTTTCTTCTTCATTTGGATCATTGTTTTCGTCCATTTTTTAAGTATAATTCATTTATTTGTTTTTGAAAATAGTATAATATGCTAGAATATTAGAATTATTAATAATTTTTTTTACTTATGGCAAAAGGAATGACTCACAAAAAAGAGACCAAGAAACCTAAAAAGGCAAAAGCTCCAAAGAAATAATTCTTCTAAAAATATCCCTTAATAATAATTTAAAGGGGTATTTTTATTATTTTGAATAATAGCAATTTTTGTTATTTTCGGGGCCTTCCTCTTATCCACCGGTTCCGGTGACACAGTTGTGAACCTTGCGCTCAGAACAACGGGAAGAATGAAGGGGGGGCCCGCAAAGGTAGCGATAGTTGCGAGCGGTCTGTTTGGGATACGGAAACTCCCCGGGGGCGCGCAGGCTACCAG
>CAZHIB010000058.1:3558-3933 GCA_964532365.1 uncultured Candidatus Saccharibacteria bacterium | reverse complement strand
ATCTCACATACATATTACACGGATCTCATTTAGGGTTAACAAACACCCCCGGCATCTGTTCCGGGGTTATTTATTTCTACCCTAAATTATTTTTATCATGTCACAAAACCTTTCTCTCTTTGACTCAGTACCTCGTTACTGCATAAGGTTGGTAACGGAATCTCAGGTTTTCTATGATGGAAAGAAGATGTCAAATGCTGCTTTAGTCGCAGAGTTCCTTATGTCTATAGGACTACATGAAAAGGCGCAGGAGGAGTTTTATTCCATCTACCTGAATACCAAGAACAAGATCGTAGGATTTGAGATGGTTAGCAGGGGAACCTTAAACTCATCTCTCGTACATCCTAGAGAGGTATTCAAGGGTGCTCTTCTTGC
>CAZHIB010000058.1:0-3548 GCA_964532365.1 uncultured Candidatus Saccharibacteria bacterium | reverse complement strand
TCCTTCAGGTGAAGTTGATCCTAGTCATGCAGATAAATCGGTAACTGAAATCCTCAGAAAGGCAGGACAACTTCTTAATGTGGAAGTACTCGATCATGTTATCTTAGGATGTACAGGAAGCTATTTCAGCTTAAGGGAAAAGGGATTAATGAATAATTGATTTATTGGGGTCTAGGATGCTGGGCCCTAATTTATAAGTAAATCTTAAATGATAACTCCTCCATTAAATAATACGAGTTTTGCGGAAAATTATTTCCGATTAATGCAAGATACTAATAATATATTTTTATTAATTATTTTAAATATATGACAACAAAAGATTATCCTCCAAAAACTACAGAAGAAAAAGAAATTGAGAGACAAATAAAAGAGCAGAAAGAAAGCCAAAAAGCTATGATTAAAGCTTTAATTGGTCTTGTTTCAGATGAAAAAATAAATGAAATGTGTGAGGCTGCAGGAATTAAACGAGAAGATCTTGAAATTAGTCAAAAAGAAAAAGAGGAGGAAAACAATCTTCCTGAAAATAAAGAGCCTGAAAAAATTAATAAAGATGAAGAATTAAGAAGTGAATATTATGATAAAGCTCTCGAAATAATAACAAGAACAGGCAATACAACTTTTTCTAATTTGATGAGGAAGCTTAAAATAAGTGTAGGCAAAGCAAAAAGGTTATTAGAAATGCTTGAACAAGATGGAATTCTCGGCCCATCCATAAAAGGTTCCCCGAGAGAAATCTTAAAAAAGGACCCAACTCCTGAAAAAAATACGGCGGAAGAAGGTTATAAAACGGGAGATACAATAGAATTTACAAGTGAGGGAATAAAAAAAATAGGAAAAGAGAAACAAGAGACTGATGCAGAAAAAATCATAAGATTAAGGGCTGAGGCCGAAGCCGAATTAGAAGCAAAAGAAAATGCCGATAAGGGCAAAGAGAGTTCAAGGTATAATTTTCTGTGGCAAGAAGTAAGAGGAGATTCAGACTTAATATATAGGCACGAGCAAGGAACTTTCACTTTTGAAATAAACGGCAAAGAAACCGAAGTCACTGTTTATGAAAATAAAACTGAATGGAAAAAACATTCTATTTTTTGGAAAATTAGAAGATTAAATTTTAAAAGAGAAAAAGAAATATTTAAAGAAAAGCCAACATGGGCCACATACGTAACAACAGAAAATAATGAATTAGATCAAAAATATCCTGAAGAGTATGAATTTGAAACAAAAGAAGAAGCTATAGCTTTTGCTGAAAAGATAATTGACGATGGAATGAAAATAAAATACGAGGAAGAAAAAACATTCATGAGAATCAAAGAGCCAGAACCTACCCCCGAGCCAGCATCAACTACTCCTGAGACAAATCTAGAAACTGAAAAAGAAAAACCTATCCCTATAATAGAAGCTGAGAAAAAATTAGATGAGGCACGACAAGATTACATTAATGAATACAACAAATGTAAGAATGAGGCAGATAGAGTAAATTTAATTAAAAAAACAAAAAACAAAATACTAAATATATTTAGAAGTGCCCCTGAAGATAAAATTAAAGTTAAAGCTGAAGATTTTTTCACAGAAAAAACAGTGGAGATAAAAAATGCATACACAAAAGCTAAAAAGGAGCTGGGGAAAGTAATGTTCCTAGAGAAAAAATCTGAACTTGAAAAAGCTGGGCTTTCTGAAAATGAATTAAAAACAGCCCTTGAGCAGTATAAAGCTGTAGAAATATTAGGAGAAACATTCATAAATGAAAGACAAAAAATAATTAACGCCAAGGCCATAGAAAAACCAGCTTTGTTCAGGAAATTATTGGATGGTTACATGAGTATAAAACCACGATGGAAAAGGGTGGCTCTAAGTACGATTATTTTCCTACCTATAGCTGGACTGGGAGCTGTTGGAGCCGCCGCATTTAGCTACGGAGCAATTGGTGTAGCAGGGTTAGCTACCGTTAAGTTCGCTGCAAGTATGGGTATCGGAGCAGTTGTCGGCCAATCGGCAAGGGGGATAGATTGGGCAAAAAAAGGTTCAGATCTTAAATTTGCCCAAAATCAGTATAAAATAAAAACAGAATTAAAAGAAAAATTTTCTAAAAATGAAATTGAATTAGAGGACTATGAAAAGGAGATCGACATACTAGAAAAAGCTGAAAAAAATAGAAATCGAAACAGAGCAATAGCAAAAGGAGTGGTTGGAGGAATAATCGCGTTTGGCGCTGGCTTTATTGCTTATGATGCTATGGGTAATGGAATAGCACATCTTGAAGGAGCAGAAAACCATATAGACACAATAAGTGGAGCAGATGCAGGAAATGTTAAACCGGGAGCTAGTTTTGATAATGGTACAAATTTAAGTGCTGAAGCTGAAACAGGGGCTAAAATTGATGATGCTGTTAAATACGAGTCAGTTCAAGCAACGGCCAATAATGGGCAAGGGGCTATTTCAACTATTCGTGAACTTCAAAACAATTTAAAGCTAGAATATAAAGATGGCTTAGAAGATGCACCAGCTAGTGTTAAACATATTTTAGAAACAGATCCTCATAAATTAGCTCAAGAGTTTGGAATGTATAAACCTGGAGAAGAGGCAGAAAGTCTAATAATTAAATCTGGTTCATCTTTCAAGGTTGATAGTTCTGGAAATCTAAGTTTCCATGATATTGATACAAACAATGATATTACACTCTTAAAAGGAAATGAAATTAAAGTAGATAATCCTATTGAAGGAAAAATGTTTGATTCAGATAATTCTGAAATTAAAACAGAAATAAATAATACAAGCGATGAAAAAATTATCGGCACTCCGCACGTAAAAGAAGAACTAGAATCCACTCAAACTATTCCAGAGATTAATGATTCAAATGATTCTGGTCTTTATGTTAATCAAAATGAAACAAACCTTAATATATTACCTGAGGCCGAGGTAAAAGAATTAAGTAAAAATTATCTTCAATCTCTTTTTTCAACAGAAAAATTAATGAGAAATTGGAATTATGTTAACAACAATGTACCAGCAGAAAAATTAATAGAATTGTTTGATAGTGAACAAATAAATACTGCTTATGAACCTTTAAGTATTTACGTAAAAAATTTGCAAGAACTCTCGGGGCTTAACCCTTATCATGCGACGGATCTTCGTCCAGCCGAGTCAATTTCTGATTTTATTGATAGAGCTTATGAAAAAATTAATGAGCTCGGAAAACTAAAAGAAATTAAAAATATTAACAACTTAAACCTTGAATCAAGTATTGTAGACTTAGAAACAAATAATTTAACAGAAATACTTAAATCAACTACTGGTGTTTATGAAATTAATATTGATCAATTAAAAGATTTAAAAGAAATTACTAAGGGCTATGAGAGTATCCCAGGGCAACCCCCTCTTAAAATGATAATGGAAAATATTTCAGGAAAAGAATTAAAATCGCTAGTCTCAGAAGAATTAGCTCAAACAAAAACAGCCGCTAAGATGGTTTCTGATTTTAAAATGAACAATATCATGTCCTCGATTAAAGGAAATTCATATGGCGATTATTATTTTAATAAAATATTACC
>CAZHIB010000057.1:0-4077 GCA_964532365.1 uncultured Candidatus Saccharibacteria bacterium | reverse complement strand
AGTTAAAAGTTGATACTCCTGGAGCCTTAAAGGTTGTTGATAAATTTTTAACAACAGATGAGAATATAAAATTAAACGCCGAAAACATTATCGCAATAACAAATAAATACCGACAAGACAATGGAATTATTACTCCACTCTCTATGGAAAATAAATTAAATCTTTCAGCTCAAGTTAAACTAGAGGATATGTTTGAAAATCAATATTTTGAACATAATTCACCCGATGGGGTCGGAGTCAGTGATCTTGGGGATCAAAGTGGATATGATTATCTTTTAATTGGAGAAAATTTAGCTATGGGAAATTTTAAAAATGATTTAGCTCTTGTTAATGCTTGGATGAATAGTCCTGGACACAGAGAAAATATTTTAAACAAAAACTATAAAGAAATTGGTGTAGCTGTCGGTAGAGGTTTATATAACGGTCAAAAGGTTTGGATGGCCGTCCAACATTTCGGCACCCCCGAGGATATTTGTCCTGGCATCGACAAGGTCTTATTAGGAACAATAAATATCAACCAGGATAAAATTTTAGAAATTAGGGATGAGCTATTAATTAGACAAGAAATTATTAATAAAAGAGAATATATAGAGGGGAGTACTTTATTTGAACAGATTGATTCTTATAATGAATTAGTAAATTTATATAATAATTTAATAATAGAAACAAAACAAAAAACAGAAATATATAATGACCAGGTCAAAAACTTTAATTCTTGTCTTGTTAATTATCAATAAAATTGATGAATTTTAAGGTAAAAGGGAGGGGGTTTTAACCCAATTTTGGGGTTATGAATAAGGATATATAATGTCGCACAATATATCTTTTACGACATTAATATTCAAAAAAAGCCCCCTAATAAAGATATTCTTAAAAGATATTTTTCAACTTTTCTTTATTAAATGTAATGAATTGAATTTATTTAAAAATATTTTTATATCTTCCCCCTTACTTCGTCTGTTCACAAAAGATTAATTACTTTCTGAAATCAAGCATTTTCATCAAAATTAACCTATTCTCATATTCACAATAAAGATACACTTCCCTATTTTTGTCAAGAGTTTAAATATTTTTTATTTTTTAATTTTTCTGGGCGTAAATCTTTGTCAGTATATTTTTTATAATTTTTGCCATAACCAAGGTTTTTGTTTAATTTTGTCGTTGGGTTACGAATATCAAGTGGAATTGGTAAATTACCATATTCTTTGACATCATCTTTAGCCATAAGAAAGGCCTCATAAGCACTTCGATTCTTTGGAGCCTGAGAAAGATATACAACACCATGAGCCAAGTTTATACCACATTCTGGCATTCCAATTATCTCAACCGCTCGAAAAACATCATTTGCTACCACAAGTGCTGTTGGCAAGGCCAAACCGATATCTTCAGAAGCAAATATAACCATTCGACGAGCAATAAATTTTGGATCCTCACCAGCTTCTAGCATTCGAGTTAAATAATATAATGCCGCATCTGGCTGACTGGCTCGCATACTTTTTATAAAAGCACTAATAGTATTATAATGTTCATCTCCTTTTTTATCATATCGAAGAAATTTTGACTGTAAAGTATTTTTTAAATTTTCAATATTAATTTCTTTGTATAAAGATAAAGTATTTTCAATCATTGCAATTGCTTGTCGAGCATCACCCGAGGCCATTTTAATCAGCCAATCAATTTCTTCTTTTTTAATTTTTACTCCAGTTCTTTTTATTATTTTTTTCATCTCCAGATCTGAGAATTCCTCCAAAACAAAGACCCGACATCGAGACAAAAGCGCTGGAATAACTTCAAAACTTGGATTTTCAGTTGTAGCCCCAATAAGTATCAACCGGCCACTTTCAACATGTGGTAATAAAAAATCCTGCTGAGCTTTATTAAAACGATGTATTTCATCTAGAAAAAGAATTCGAGGCCCTAAAAGTTCTCCAGTTCCTTTGATTCCAGTATCAACTATTTGTCTAATATCATCTTTACCAGCTGAAACAGCCGATAATTCGTAATAATCAGCATTTAAAGCTTTAGCATATATCCGAGCTAATGTTGTTTTTCCAACTCCGGGTGGTCCCCAAAGGATAAAAGAAAAGACATGCTTTTGTTTTATAGCCTCAGATAAGGGCTTATTTGGACCTACCAAGTGTTCTTGGCCAATAAATTGATCTAACCCCTTTGGTCTAATTTTTGATGCCAGTGGTTCCATATAGCCAATTTTAGCATAATATCAAATAAAAAATTAATCGATTGTCTTTAAAATTTCTTCAATATATTCACGAGAGTTTGAGATACGTTGAACTTTAAATTGTCCACCGAGACGACCTTTTTTCTTCATCCAATTATAAAAAGTCCCTAGAGGGACAGAGTGAATAATTGGTAATTTCAAAACACAATCATTTATTCTCCTCTGTGCATAATCATTATTCTCCCCTATTAATTTTTGATCTAAAATTTTTGCAAATTCTTTTATATCATTTGGCTTATTTTTAAATTCAATAACCCATTCATGACTTCCTCTACCTTCTTTATCAGGAGGAGTTGCCGACATTGTAAAATTCTCAATTTGAACATCTAATTCTTTTGAAGCTTTTTCGATCGCATTTTCAACGTTGTCCATTGTAATTTCTTCATCATAGACATTTAAATATTGCTTTGTTCGCCCGGTGATTTTTATTCGATAAGGAGAAAGTGAGGTAAACATTACCGTATCACCAATAACATAGCGCCACAATCCTCCATTGGTCGTAATAACTAAAACATAATTTATATTTAACTTAACATCTTTTATAAAACAAGCAGTATAATCCCCTTTTTCGTACAAAGTCATTGGAATAAATTCATAAAAAACTCCATAATCAAAAATTAAACGCATTTCATTTTCTTTGGTCATATCATCTTGAATTGCAAAATAGCCCTCAGAGGCATTATAGCTTTCAATGTATTTAATTTCCTTGCCGGTAAATAATTCGTTAAAAATTTTTCGATATGGCTTAAAGGAAATACCGCCATGCATAAAAACTTCCAAGTTTGGCCAGACTTCAAAAATTGATTTCTTGCCAGATTTTTCTAAAACTTTTTTAATAAAAACAATCGTCCACATTGGAACACCAATTATACCGGTAATATTTTGCTTAATTGCCAATTCTGATATTTCTTCTATTTTATTTTCCCAACCATCACGAAGAGCTATCTCCGGTCCTGGAAAACGAAACAATTGAGCCGATAGTGGTAAATTTTTGGTCATAATAGCCGATATATCTCCAGTTTTAGCTTTAAGATTTTTCTCGTATGGATAAAAAGTTCCACACAAAGAAAGAACCTTGCCGGTAAAAAGCTTAGTCTCTGGATTATTTTTTATATAAAAAGCAATCATGTCCTTACCGCCCTTAAAATGACATCGATAAAGAGCATTTGGAGTGACTGGAATATATTTACTTTCTGATGTGGTGGCTGAAGATTTAGCAAAATAAATTGTTTTGCCTGGCCATAGAATATTACTTTTACCATTAAGCATTTTAAAAATATCATTTTTTAAATCCACATAATGAGCAATTGGAACATTTTTTTGAAATGATTTAATAGATCTAATTTTCAAAAATTTATGTTTTTTCCCAAAACTAGTATTTGTTGAATTAAAAATAAGCCAAAATAAAACTGATTTTTGAACTAAGGATGCATTTTTATCATTCTCATCTAGTTGGTCAGTTCTAATTTTTATAAATTCTCTAAAAATATATGATATTGTATCTTTAAGCATGAATATATTTATATTATCCTAATCTCTCTGTAAAAACAAATTATTAAACTTAATATAAATAAAAACCTCCGGCAAACCGGAGGATTTTATTTTTTTATTATAAATTTTTAATTTCTTCATCAACAACCCTTAGATCTTCCTCAATTGTATCAGTCATATCTATTTCATCTAAGCTAGCATTAATATCAACAGATGAATCAGCCTCAATTGATTGATTTAGATCCATTTCCGTTTGACTAATTGGCTCAGGTTCCAATTTTACATTTTTAGATTTAATAGAAATTAAAGCAAGAATAACCAAAACAATTATAGCTAATATTATTATG
>CAZHIB010000056.1:0-4091 GCA_964532365.1 uncultured Candidatus Saccharibacteria bacterium | reverse complement strand
AACTAAAAAAAATAAAAAAGAAATTGAATAATATATGTATGTTGTAAAAAAATCAGAACACAATCCAATTCTTGTTCCTAATAAGGATCATTACTGGGAAGAGTTTGCCACTTTTAATATGTGTCCAATCCAAAAAGGTAAAACCACCTATGGTCTTTATCGAGCTATTTCAGCCATTGATAAAATAAATATTCAACAACAAACTTCAGTTATTGGTATTGGTAAAAGTAAAGATGGAATTCATTTCGAAGATAGAGTGCCGTTTATTGTCCCTGAAGAACCATGGGACGTTCACGGCTGTGAAGATCCAAGAGTAACTTTTTTTGAAGGGAAGTATTATACTTTCTACACTGCTTTATCTGGGTATCCTTTTAGTAAAGACAATATTAAAGTGGCAGTAGCGATTTCAAAAGACTTAAAAAAAGTTGACGAAAGACATTTAGTTACTCCCTTTAACGCTAAAGCTATGACACTTTTCCCAGAGCGGATAAATGGTAAAATAGTAGTTATTTTTTCAGCCTATACTGATATGCCTCCAGCCAAAATGGCAATTGCCAAATTAGATAAAATAGAGCAATTGTGGGATGAGTCGTTTTGGGAAAACTGGGAGAAAAAGATAGATTTAAATGTTGTTGACTTCCGTCGTAACGAATATGATCATTTAGAAGTTGGAGCTCCACCACTTAAAACTAAATATGGTTGGTTACTTATTTATTCGCATATTCAAAATTATTTTGAGACTCCAGAAAAATTGGATCGTATTTTTGGAATCGAAGCAATACTGCTTGATGCTAATGATCCAACTAAAATTCTTGGCAGAACAAAGGGTCCAATTTTAGTTCCAGAAGAATCTTATGAATTATCGGGATATATTTCAAATGTTATTTTCCCTTCTGGGGTATTAATTAAAAAAGATACATTAAGTATCTATTATGGAGCGGCCGACACAACTACGTGTGTGGCTTATATTAGTTTGAAGGATTTAGTAGGAAGTATGTATATTGAAACGAAAGAGGATTGGTATTTTAAACGAGGTTTAACCAATCCAATTATTAGTCCTAATCCTGAAAACAGATGGGAGGCAACTGCTACCTTTAATCCAGCCGCTATTTATTTAAAAAACAAAATCCATATTTTATATCGAACTCTTTCAGACGATAATACTTCTTTTATTGGATACGCTTCGAGTTTAGATGGTTTTACTATTTCAGAGAGATTGATGGATCCAATTTATTTTCCACGAGAAGATTTTGAAATGAAAAAAATTAATAATGGTAATTCGGGATGCGAAGATCCACGAATTACTCAGATAGGGAAGAATCTTTATATTTGTTACACGGCTTATGATAGTATTGGTCCACCCAGAGTTGCCATTTCCTCTATTTCTGTTTCAGATTTTCTAGCTCGTAAGTGGAATTGGACTAAACCAGAACTTATTACTCCTCCAGGATTTGATGATAAAGATACTTGTATTTTTCCTGAAAAATTAAAAGAAGGATATTTTGTCCTTCATCGAGTTGGAAATGAAATTTGTGGTGATTATTTAAGTTCACTTGATTTTAAAAATCAAGTCATTGATAAGTGTATTCGAATTATTGGGCCTAGAAAAAATTCTTGGGATAGTTTAAAGGTTGGAATTTCTGCTCCACCACTTAAAACAAAATATGGCTGGTTGCTTCTCTATCATGGAGTTTCTAAAAGTCATAATACGTATCGAGTTGGAGTAGTTCTTCTTGATTTAAAAGATCCAGCCATTGTCCTTGCTCGTTCATCAGACGCCATATTTGAGCCCGAAGAAGATTATGAAAAAATTGGAGTTGTTAATAATGTGGTTTTTCCTTGTGGGATGATTTTAAAGGGTGATATTTTGTATATTTATTATGGTGGAGCAGATAAAGTTGTCGGAGTTGCGACGATGAAATTGTCCATTTTATTGTCGGCTCTTGTTCGGGGTTCAAAATTTAGTGGAGATTGAAATTGATTATAATTATGGTATAACTAACAAAGGGCAAAATGCCCTTTGTTTGTTTATGGAAAAAGATTATTCAAATTTACATAGAGGTCTTGTCATCAAGTATTTTTGGCGAGTAATGAGAAGATTTAAGCTCTCGTTTTTTACTATTATTTCTGGATCAGTAGTATCAGCTGGTTTAGATATTTATATACCATTACAATTTCTTAAACTCTGGAATGTTTTAAGTTCAAATAACTTTGATCTTGTTTTAAGAGCTCGCGAGATTATTATTATAATATTTTTGCTAGGTCTTACCCGTTGGATCATAAGAAGAACTGTCGGATTTTCTAATTCTTATTTTCAGGCAAATGTGATGGCGGGTCTTCGGGAACAAGCTTTTTCTTATATGATAGGTCATTCTCACTCATTTTTTGCAAATAATTTTGGTGGAAGTCTTACTCAGAAGATAAATAAATATGCTAGAGCCTTTGAAAAATTAATGGACAGATTGGTAAATGATGGAGTTCCTCTTATTATTAGAGCTGTTGGAACTATTGTTGCCATATATACATTAGCTCCTAAGTACTCATATATATTATTTGTTTTTTGTTTCATATTTATAATAACCGCTTTAATATATACACGATTTAAACTTAAATATGATATTGTAGCGGCTCTGGCTGATACAAAAACAACCGGAGCACTTGCTGATTCAATTAGTAATCATTCATCAATACAACTTTTTGCTGGTCATGATTTTGAAATAGAAAAAGTTGGAGGCGTCATTCAAGATCAGAGAAAAGCTACTGTTTATAACTGGTATTTATGGGAAGGATTAGGATCAATTCAGAGTTTTTATTTTCTTATTATGGAATTTATTGTTTTCTGGATTGCAATTGGTGATTGGAAAATAGGACTTATAACACTACCGGTGATTGTTTTAATTCAAGGTTATTTAATTAGACTAACAGAAAACCTTTGGTCTTTTGCTTCTATTGTCCGAACTTTTTATGATAGCTTTGCCGATGCCCAAGAAATGGCTCTCGTCCTAAATACTCCGTATAGTATCGAAGATAAAATTACGCAGAACTTAGAAAAAATTAAAGGCGAAGTCACTTTTGAGAAAGTAACATATGTTTACGATAAAAATGAAATAAAAGTTTTTGATGATTTTTCGTTGATGATACCAAAGGGCCAAAAAATTGCGATCGTGGGTTCTTCAGGGGCTGGAAAATCAACTTTTGTTAATTTGTTAATGAGATTATATAATCTCACTTCAGGTAGAATTTTGATTGATGGAATCGATGTAACGACAATTTCACAAAAAAATTTACGTGAACAAATTGGTTTTGTTCCTCAAGACCCAGTTTTATTTCATCGTTCGCTTATGGAAAATATCCGCTACGGAAGAAGAGATGCGACAGACGAAGAAGTTAAAAATGCCGCCCAACTTGCCCACTGCGATAAATTTATTGACAGACTACCTCAAGGTTATGATACTTATGTAGGAGAACGGGGGATTAAGCTCTCAGGCGGTGAACGGCAGAGGGTCGCTATTGCTCGAGCAATATTGAAAGATGCTCCTATTTTAGTACTTGATGAAGCGACTTCAGCTCTTGATTCAGAGTCAGAAATACTTATTCAAGACGCACTTCGAAACTTAATTAAAAATAAAACAACGATTGTGATTGCCCACCGACTCTCAACAGTGAAGACGATGGATAGAATTATTGTGATTGAAGATGGAAAAATTGTTGAAGATGATACCCATGAGCAGTTGATAAAAAAAGATGAAGGAACTTACAAAAAGCTTTGGAACTTACAAGCTGGCGGTTTTGAAGAAAAATTATAATTTTAATTATTTATTATAAATTAAATAAAGATAATTAAATCTAGGGTTATAACCAAAAATTTCTCAAAAATTGCAATTTTTGGGAGATTTTTAAAAATAAAAAGGGGTTAATTTTTGAATCCGAAATATCCTTTATAGGATAGTGTTTTCACGCCAAATTTTATTAAAAATTTTTTAGAAATTTGACGTTTTACTAAAATTTTTTCATAGTGTTGATTTTCGAATAAATATGCTTTTGCAGATTTGCATAAAAATGTATAATGTAAATCCAAAATCAATTCGAGG
>CAZHIB010000055.1:0-4144 GCA_964532365.1 uncultured Candidatus Saccharibacteria bacterium | reverse complement strand
TCCTAGTTCCACTTACTATATTTTTCTAAAATCTTTTTTAATTCTTTATATAATACATCCATATCAGACATCATATTTCCTCGGCCAAGTGAAATTCGGAGAGAGCCTTCTTCTTTGCCGTCTTTAGGACAAATCTTTCTTATAGCTTTTATAACATAAGATTTATCGTCACTATCACTCTTGCAAGCACTTTTTTCTGAAACAAAAATACCCTTAGCTGAAAGTTCAATAACTAAAAGTTCACTAGATATTCCTCGAATAGAAATATTAATATTATTGGGTAATCTTTTCTCCGTATCTCCATTTAGAATTATTTTATATCCCGAAGACTCCGATAGTGATAATAATTTTCTAATTCCATAATTTCTAATTTTAGTTAATCTCTCTATCTCTCTCTTTTTTATTTTATTTACTTTTTCAAGAGCCAAAGCACAACCCATAATCAAAGCTACACTTTCCGTTCCTGGTCGTAATTTAAACTCTTGTCCCCCGCCCATATAAAGTGGAGACAATTCAACATTTCTTTTTTTATATAAAACCCCCACTCCTTTGGGCCCATAAATTTTAGAACTATTAAAAGTCATTAAATCCACTCCCAATTTTTCAATATTTTCAGTCGGTAAATAATTCATAGCCTGACAAGCGTCAGTGTGAAAAACAGGAAGAAGAGCGAGAAAAGACTTTGCCTCAAGAAAGCCCAAGGAAATACCCTCTGAAGCTCTTTTTCTTTTCCTATATCTCCTTATTATTTTTGCAATTTCTTCTATTGGTTGTATTGTTCCAATTTCATTATTGGCATACATAATAGAAACCAAAACAGTATTATCCTTTAAAGATTCTTCAAATTCTTCTAAATTTATTATGCCATTTTTATCAACTGAAACATACGTCACTTCAGCTCGTCCCCAATTCTGAAGCATTTTACAATTCTCCAGAACCGCTGGATGTTCTATTTGAGTCGTTATAATATGTGGAACTTTGTATTCTAATTTTTCATTCTTACTTATTAATTCATAATTATTAATTACCCCAAGTATTGCCAAAGCATCACTCTCTGTTCCACTCCCGGTAAATATTATCTCATCATTATGGGCGTTAATAAGTTTAGCAATTTTATTTCTTGCACTCTCTATTTGATTTCTTGCTTCAACTCCACCTGAATAAATAGCACTTGGATTAGCAAAAAATTTTCGCCCAAAAAAATTTATTTTTCTTGAAATCTCTTTATCTATGATTGGGGTCGCCCCAGCATGATCTAAATAGATATTTTTTCTTTTAAACATATTATTACTATATCACCTAATAATTTTTTTTAAAAATAATAATATTGTAAAAAAAGCCTTATTGGTATATACTCTTTTAAGACACACTCCCGTTAGAAGTCACAAATTATATATGACGTAACGGTGATTTATTTGATTATTATTTTTAATTATGTAAGGGAATCTTACAGTTTCCTACTTCGCACGGGATGAATACTATTATTTTATTTTATATAATTTCAGCAGTTGTCGTTATTATTCTATTATGGATCTTAATGCTGGAGATTAGACTCAAAAAATTTTTTGCTGGAACTAAAGCTCGTAATTTAGAAGAAATGATTGTCATGGTAGGAGAAAAAATAGATAAAATAGAAAACAGTCAAGAAAAAATAGATGAGCATTTAATTACGGTTGATGATCGTTTAAATAAATCAATTAGAAGTATCCAAACAGTTCGCTTTAATCCATTTATCGATGCTGGAGGAAACCAAAGTTTTGCTATCTCTTTTGTAAATGATGAAGGTAATGGAGTTATTATTTCATCACTTTATGCACGCGATCGAATGAGTATATTTGCAAAACCGGTTATAAATGGAAAATCAGAATTTGAATTATCAAGCGAAGAAAAAGAGGTTTTAGAAAAATCAATAAAGTAAAACCTAGTTTATTAAAAATAGTTAAAAAAATAAATTTTATGCCTGAAAAAAAACTCCCAATTGAAAAAGTTCGTCCTCCTGTCGTTGTTGTTATGGGGCATGTTGACCATGGGAAGTCGACTCTTCTTGATTATATTCGTAAATCAAATATCGTTGAGAATGAAGCTGGTGGAATCACTCAACACATTAGTGCTTATGAGGTCATGAGTAAAAGTGATGAGGGTGAAAATAGACTAATAACCTTCTTGGATACCCCTGGACATGAAGCCTTTTCTAAAATGCGAACCCGGGGAGCACAAGCGGCTGATATTGCTATCCTCGTTGTTTCAGCTGAAGATAGTGTTAAGGCTCAAACACTTGAAGCTTATAATACAATAATTGAGAGTAAAATTCCTTATATTGTTGCTATTAATAAAATTGATCGGCCAAACGCTAATATTGAAAAAACTAAAATGGATTTAGTTGAAAAAGGAATATACCTTGAAGGCCTAGGTGGTGATATTCCCTTCGTTTCAATTTCTGCTAAAACTGGAACAGGAATTGATGAACTTTTAAGTATGATCATATTAGTTGCTGATTTAAATGAATTAAAGGGCAACCCTCAATTAAACGCAACTGGCGTAATTATTGAGTCAAAATGTGAGCCAAAGCGTGGAATTTCAGCTACTTGCGTCATAAAAGATGGTACGCTCAAATCAGGAATGTTTGTCGCAACTGGAAAAGCCATCGTCACAACCCGAATAATTGAGAATTTTTTAGGTAAAACAATAAAAGAAGCAACCTTCTCCTCTCCTATTAAACTCACAGGCTTTGAATCAATGCCAGAAGTTGGTGGAATATTTTATTCTTTTAAAACAAAAAAAGAGGCTGAAAATTATGTTCGAGGAAGCGAAGCTGAAAATATAATAAATAAAAATAATAAGGCCGAAACATTTACAGGTAAGATAATTCCAATAATAATTAAAACTGATGTCTCCGGAACAATCGAAGCTATCGAAAAGGAAATTGGTAAACTAGAGACAAATGAAATATCTTTTAAAATAATTAGTAAAGGAGTCGGGGCTATAAATGAATCGGATCTTAAAATGGGTAATGTCAACAAAGAAAGTATCATTGTTGGTTTTAATACTAAATTAGATAATGGAGCTCGAGATTTAAATGAAACCTTAAAAGTAAAAGTTGAAACATTTGATATTATTTATAAACTGATTGATTGGTTAAAAGAAGTAGTAGAAGAACGCCGACCTCGAATTGAAACTCTTGAAATAATTGGCTCCTTAAAAGTTTTAAAGACCTTCGGCTCAACAAAAGATAAACATGTAGTTGGAGGAAAAGTGATTACTGGTAAAATAGCCCTGGGAAGTAAAATAAGAATTATCCGTCGGGATTTTGAAATTGGAACAGGAAAGATTGTCGAACTTCAGGCCAACAAAATAAAATCAAAAGAAATTCAAGAGGGAAATGATTGTGGAATTCAAGTTGAAACCAAAGTAGATATTGCCCCAGGCGACGTATTTGAGGCGTTTGAAATTAAAGTTGTCTAATTATGTCTGAATTTAGAAATGAAAAAATAAAAAATAATATAAAAGAGATAGCAGCTCTTTACATAGAACATGAAGCAAGTCCTGCTTCGTTGATTACCGTTACTCGAGTTATTCTCTCCCCTGACGCAAAGAGAGCAACTATTATGATTAGCGTTCTACCAAAAGAAAAAGAAAATGCAGCATACGGATTTATTAAAAGAAATCTAGGTGAATTACGAAAGCACGTCACTAAAAATCTGCGAATTAATCCTATCCCCTTCCTTGACGTCCAAATCGATGAAGGCGAAAAAAATCGTCAAAAGATTGACGATTTACTAATGAACGGGTAGGATAAAATAAGGCCTAGTCGCCAAGTGGTAAGGCAAGAGTCTGCAAAACTCTTATACAGCGGTTCGATTCCGCTCTAGGCCTCAAAAAGATCCCAGATAGCGGCAAGGCCGCTATCTGAAAGAAAGTGGTAATTTAATTATATTTTTGCTAGTATATTTTTATGCCCAGGTGGCGGAATTGGTATACGCGCTAGTCTTAGGAACTAGTGGAGCAATCCTTGGAGGTTCAAGTCCTCTCCTGGGCACAAGGCCTTGTGCAAAAATAGAGACATAATTATGTCTCTATTTTTAAGAATAGAAAATGAAAGCTAAATTAATTTTATTGCTTATCTTTATAAAATATAGTATACTCC
>CAZHIB010000054.1:0-4173 GCA_964532365.1 uncultured Candidatus Saccharibacteria bacterium | reverse complement strand
TTTATAATATGACCACAATATTTTGGTAAATCAATTTTATGCTTTATTTCAATACATTTTGGATAAGAGAAAAATATATTGGTTTTAAATTCTTTTCGTAACAATTCATTTTTAAATTTACATTGATCTAAATCACCAGAGAATATTACGAGTTTGTTATCCTTTAATTTTTCAAATAATCCTGAATTATAGTTATCAATGTTTTTAAACAGAATAATTTTTTCTGATATATTATTCAATTGGGCCATGAATAAATTATCGTCACCTGATTCTACTATCAAAGCATTCTCATTGATAGAATCCCCAACCTGTTCTTTAAAAAGTTTCTTGGCCTGTTCATAAGCAGAGAACAACATAACTTTCTCTCCGTTCTTAAATAAACTGACCATCAATTCTATGCTGAAAAACGAAGAACCTGCACTTGGTTCCCCAGATATAAGCATTGGGAAATCATCATGGCTAAACTTTACTATTTCATTATTAACTAAAATATTCATAATTGAATTATACCAAATTTCGCCTATTTTATACTAATGATATTTTCTTACTGCTCAAAACTATCTTACCTTTCAAACACACTAGTAACTCTCTTTTCTCAATATCACTCCCTTCTTTTAATACATACTTAGCATATCCTCGTATATCAATATTTGATATGTTAGGTTTTTCTTTTGTTCCTAAAAAGAAATTTTGTAAGTTACTAAATTTTTCAACATCAGCTTTAATCTTTTCTTTAATTTGGATCTCATTTATATTAATCTTTTCAATTAATTCTTCGAACTGTTTGAGAATATCTTTTTCTTCTGTATAGCCACATTTACAATCTGCATCTCTAGCTTTAGTGCAACCATAATACACATATCTTGTGATAGTTCCATTTTTGTATTTCTTAAACTTCTCATCGGCACATATACCTGATCCGCATAACCCACATGTCATCATTTTTGTAAAAGCAAATTCTTTATTTTCAATTCTAAGTACATTACTTTTAATTTGTTCTTGAACTAAATTAAATAACTCTTTTGTAATTAGTGGTTCATGCTTTCCTGTATACCAGTTACCTGATTTCTTTGGATATTCAAACATTCCATAATAGAATGGGTTATCTAATATCTTGTATATATTACCCAGACTTAAGTGTTTCTTTCCATTAGAGGTTCTAAAATTTAAATCAAATCTAAGCCAGTTATATAGTTTTCTTCCACTCCAATGTTCATAGGCTACTTTTTCAAACATCTTTTTAATAGCTGGTGATCTTTCTGGATCTAAAATAGCCTGACATTTTCTATCTGTTCGTTTCTCGTTTAAGTATCCAGTAGGAGCTACCCCTGGTCTTAATCCCATTTCACATCTAGTTCTTAATCCTCGTTTAACATTCACACTTTTATTATCATTTTCTAATTTTGCCTGAGAACAGAGAATCATTAATAGAAACTTTTCATTTGGAGAATTCTTAAAATGTTGTCCGTAAGTTCGTATTTCTAGAAGTAATTGTTGATCCATCAAATCTACTACTTGTCCTAAATCTCCAGCATTTCTACTTATTCTATCTGGAGCCCAAGTCAGTATCCCATTAAATTTACCTTCTTTAATCTCACTAATGATCTCATTAAAAACTGGTCGTTGCCCAGTTTCTTTTGCACTATGAGATTCTCTCTTCATACACACGATTTCTAAGTTTTCTCGCTCTGCTAGTTGAAGCATCTCCTTTATCTGTGAATCTATAGAAAGAACCTGTCTTTCTTCTGATTCAGTTGATTTACGAGCATACAATACATACTTAATCTTTTGTACTGGTGCTAATATCTCCTTGTTAATCCTAGCTGTTGTATATGTTTCCATATATCAATGGTGTCAGAGAACAATAGCTTTGCTAAGTCTATGCAGAACTAAGGATTCGTCGCATAATCGTGCTGAAAATATTGACATTTATGTGTAACTTTATATGTGTAAATAGTGTCACTTTTGTCACTTTTTTAATTCGCACGAGATACGTCGTTATGGTAATATGGAATTATTAGAAATAACGTTACAGGTCTTGTCAGTGAAAGGTCCTAATACGAGTGTCCCCGCAAAAAAAATAAAGTATCGGAAGACTCAAGTACCTTAAATCGTATATTTAAGGTATAATTTATATATGGAAGGAATACAAAAAAATAACAATGAAATAAAAAATCAAAACAAAGTTGAATCTCTAGACTCAACTATTTCTGAACACCCTGAAGTAATAAACAAAGAAATTAAAATAGAAACTCCTGAAGAAAAAGAAAATCTTGTTAATTTGAAAAGAAATGAAATTTTAGAGATGTTTGATGATAAAAATGAGAATAATAATGAAAAGAAAGAAAAAATAAAAGAGGGAGTAGATTTTGTTTTTGAACAAAGCCCTGAATTAGCACAAATTGGAACAAAAGAACAATATTCTGAATATTTAGATAATATTTTCCCAGAGAGTAAAATGAGAGATATTGTCTATCATGGAAGTGGAAATAAATTCGATGCCTTTGACAAAAATAAACAAGAGACTCCGGGTTTTTATTTTACACCAGATTGCAACTCTGCATATTTTAGCAAAAATGATAATATTTACAGTGTTATATTAAATACAAAAAATCCAATATCAAATTTTAATGAAATCTATAAAATAGCAGAAAAAGGTGATATTAATGAATTTATTAAACTTGGATATGATAGTATAATTGAACTTATAGAAAAAAGAGAAATCATAGTCTTTGAACCAGAGCAAACTTACATATTGGGAACAACACATGATTTAGAAAGTTTCAAAAAATTTGTTGAAAATAATCAAGACTCACAGGGTTAATTTAGAGTCTTATAAATATACTAAAATACCCTTATTAATATTAGTGTCGTGGGTACTGAACTCACATTGCCCGCTCATTCAAAAAATTGCCCTTAGGGGCATTTTTGTTGAGCGGAAACGAGAAATAGAATTTCTTCTCTTTATTATGAGATTCTAAGATTTTGGAATTTTTTTAGACAGAGGGGCAGTCTTTATCTGGAGATTTTTTTGACTTTTGTTTTAAAATATGTATAATTTAAAAGAAATATAATACATACAGTTCATTATAAATAACTTAAAAAACACCCGACATGAAGAAAGAATTGAACGGCCACGAACTAAATGGCCACAGCCAGAGCAGGCTAAACGGAGTAGCAGATTATCCTGAAAAAACCAGGTATGCAGATGAAGAACTTGAAGAGTTCAAGCAAATCATCCTGGAAAAAATGGAAAAAGCTCGTAAAGATCTGAAAATACTTACCGAGGCCTTTGCGAACAGCAATGAACACGACATCAGTGATACATCCCCCACCTTTAAGGTGTTGGAAGAAGGCTACCAGGTCAGTTCAAAAGAAGAAAACAGCCAGCTGGCCGCCCGTCAGGATAAGTTTATCAAAGCCCTTGAAAATGCCTTGGTGCGTATTGAGAACAAAACCTATGGCATTTGTAGGGTTACCGGTAAACTGATTCCAAAGGAACGGCTCAAGCTCGTCCCACACACTACACTTAGCATGGAGGCTAAACTCGATCAAAAGAGCGAAAAGCCAAAAGTTCCCGCCACAAGGTGGGGTAAATAAAAAATAAGATAATACTCAAACTGCTTCCTCCGTGAAGCAGTTTTTTTATTTAACTTTTTTATTTTTTAGTGATATGATAAAAATATGAAAAATTTTAATAAGACTTGGATGATTATCTCGCTGTTCATTATTTTGAATATTTTGATTTTTGTTTTTGTTTCAAAAAAATTAGAAAGTTTCGTCTATGTAAGTATAACTGAAAAGACGGTTACGAATTAATTTTTCTATTATGAATAAGAAAATTAAATTAACCCTCAGTCAAACAATTAAAAAAAATATATGGAGACACATTTATCCTATTTTTCCATGGGTGCAAAGTCATCTTTTGAAATGGCATTTAGCTTGGCATGAAAAAGGTAGGCAACCATATCATATTGGTTGGTTGGCACCAGGTAAAACATTAAAACAATTAGAAAAACATCTTCATGATGAATGGGGTTTTGGAAATCATTTCGTGGCTTGGCACGATAAAGGTCAAGTGCTTTCTTGGCGTAAATTAGAAAATTTTGACAATCAATATCATCTTCGAGTTTTTAGAGATGGAGAAATTAGAGGTCACTATGAATATACACC
>CAZHIB010000053.1:0-4199 GCA_964532365.1 uncultured Candidatus Saccharibacteria bacterium | reverse complement strand
ATTTTGTACGGAGTATATTTTATTTGACAAAGAGCAAATTTATAGTAATATAAGGGTAAATTTTTTATTGTTCAACTAAAACTAAAAAAATGAAAAAGATCTTTGCTTTTTTGTTGGTATTATTGCCGACAATGTTGTTTGCCAGTGAGGCAGACATCGTGATTCCCGATTTACATGCCGGAGTCTTTCATATCCTTGGAAAAACAATTTCAGCTTGGGACTTCCTGTTTTACGGAGCTTTAGTCATCTGTTTTACCCTGGGAATATCAATTTGGTTATTTTTTGAGGTTAAAAAAGAAAAAGCTCATGAATCAATGCTTCGGGTCTCTAAAACAATATTTGAGACCTGTAAAACATATTTATTACAACAAGGCAAATTCCTGTTAATTTTATTTGCTTTTGTTGCAATAATTATAGGTTATTATTTTTTATTCCTTCAAGGAAAAACAATAGGAGCCTTTTTTTATGTATTGTTTTTTTCAATTCTAGGAATGAGTGGTTCTTATCTTGTGGCTTGGTATGGAATTCGAATGAATACATACGCCAATTCAAGAACAGCCTTTGCTTCACTTCGAGGAAATCCTTGGGATGTAGTAAAGATTCCTTTACGAGCCGGGATGGGTGTGGGACTCTTTCTTATTTCACTTGAGTTGGTCATAATGGTGGCAATTTTACTCTTTGTCCCTCGTGAAATTGTAGGAATATGTTTTATTGGTTTTGCGATTGGTGAATCACTTGGGGCTTCAGTTCTTCGTATTGCCGGAGGTATTTTTACTAAAATTGCGGACATCGGCGCGGATCTTATGAAGATCATTTTTAGAGTTAAAGAAGATGATCCTCGTAATCCTGGTGTGATTGCTGATTGCACAGGAGATAATGCTGGCGATAGTGTTGGACCGACTTCTGATGCTTTTGAAACCTATGGCGTTACGGGCGTCGCTTTAATTGCTTTTATTGCACTTGCTATTCCAATGGTATATCCCAATGATCCAATTCTTATTTCTTCTCTTCAGTCAAAATTGATTGTTTGGATATTTGCAATGAGATTCCTGATGGATTTAATGTCTGGGGTCTCTTATTTCATCAATAGTGCCATTTCAAAAAATAAATATAGAGATGGTAAAATTTTTGATTTTGAAGAGCCATTGATGAGATTGATTTGGATTGCTGCTTTTTTGTCGATTTCAGTTTCTTTTGGAATGAGTTATCTTCTTTTGGGAGATTTAGGACAAACAACAGGCAATCCTTCAGATTCAAATATATGGTGGATTTTAGCTGGAATTATTAGTTGTGGCACATTGGCTGCTGTTTTAATTCCAGAGTTTACTAAAATTTTTACTAGCGCAAAATCTCATCATGTTAACGAGATAGTGAAAGCTTCACGAGAAGGAGGGGCGTCGCTTAATGTTCTTTCTGGTCTTGTTGCTGGATATTTCGGTGCGTTTTGGAAAGGGATATTGATTGCAGGGTTAATGATTGTAGCTTATTTTTTAAGTCAATTTGGTCTTGATTCAATTCTTGGATTATATGCTTCAATTTTTGCTTTTGGTTTAGTGGCTTTTGGGCTTTTGTCTATGGGTCCAGTGAATATCGCTGTTGATAGTTATGGCCCGGTTACAGACAATGCTCAATCTATATTTGAGCTGTCACAGATTAGCAAAAATTCAGGTATTGTTCAGGAAATTGAAAGAGACTATGGTTTTACTCCTGATTTTGAGAGAGGAAAATACTTACTTGAAAAAAATGATGCAGCCGGTAATACCTTTAAAGCAACAGCTAAACCTGTTTTAATTGCCACGGCTGTTACAGGAGCTACGACAATGATTTTTTCAATCATTTTGTTGTTAGAAAGCAAGGGGTTGCTAAATATTTCTTTAACTTCACCATTGGTTTTAATTGGACTTATTTTTGGTGGAGCCGTTATATTTTGGTTCTCAGGTGCTTCGATTCAGGCTGTCACGACTGGAGCTTACAGGGCAGTTGCTTATATCAAAAAGAACTTCAATTTAAACAGTACTGAAGCAAGCTTAGAAGACTCAAAAGAAGTAGTAAAGATATGTACAAAATATGCCCAATCAGGCATGAAAAATATCTTTATGGCTTTAATTTCTTTTACATTTGCTTTCTCTTTTATGGACCCAAACCTTTTTGTAACTTATCTGATATCAATTACTGTCTTTGGTTTATATCAATCACTTTATATGGCTGATGCTGGGGGTGCTTGGGATAATGCAAAAAAAGTAGTTGAAGTTGATATGAAAGAAGAAGGTACTCCTCTTCATGATGCTGTTGTTGTTGGAGACACGGCCGGAGATCCTTTTAAGGATACGACTTCGGTGTCATTAAATCCAATAATAAAATTTTCAACACTTTTTGGTCTATTGGCTGTGGAAATAGCCTTAGAGATGCCAAACACAGAGATTATTTCGAGTGTATTTCTTGTTTTTGCTTTGTATTTTGTATGGCGTTCATTTTACAAAATGAGAATCATCCAAATATAAAACTATAAAACCTAAAATTATGTGGAAAATCTTTATTATCCTGGTTGTCATCACGATGGTCGGATTATATTTGGCCTTTTTTTACTGGCCGAATAAAAAAAAGTACACAAGAGACCCAAATGAGAGTCCTAATCCCGATGAAGGGAAAGACTTTCGGGTCAGGGCCTATCAACTTGGCCTAAAAAAATAAGTCGAAACATAAAGACCGCTGTTTAAAAACAGCGGTTTGTTTATTTCCAGCCTTGCTGGATTAATCAGCAGGGCTGGATTTTTTATGATATAATAAAATAAACAAAAAATTATGGTATGGAAGAAGAAAGGGTTTTTTCTCTTTTGCAAGAAATTGCAAAATGGAATATTGAAGAGAAATTACAACAAGGCCAAAAACCCAAAGTGGTTTTTGAAAAAAAGTCTTATCGTCAAATCTCAACTATTGAGTATTTGAAATTTAGAAAACTAAAGTTAAATGAAAAAGATTTAGTTTTTTCATTGAAATTTTATTTCAGGTTTTCTTTTTTTAAAGACAATTTTCAGCCTTATGACCCGACTGTTAACCCTTATATTACTGGAGAAGTTTTTTTGTCGGCATCTTCTTTAAATATTTTGGGTTTTGATTTCGAAATAAAAGATTTGCGTCCATGGCATTCTAATTTTATTGGAATGAGTTATTTGCCACTCTATAATAGGAGTAAATTAAATGGCAAGGATTTTTTCAATCAATGCATTTTGAGACAAGAATCTTTTGAAGAAAAATTTAAAAAAACATTTGTTGTTGTGTAAAAATATAAAAACCGGCGCTCCAAAGGAGCGCCTTTTTTGTGCGCCGGGAGGGATTCGAACCTTACAGGTTCAGTACACCTTTTCCATTCGCGAATACACTCATATAAAAAAGGTCTTCGAATTCCTCACACGAGCAAAGAAGTTTGCTCATTCTCGGCCAGACATATATTAAAAAATCCAAGTAAGAGCTTGAATTTTTTAATATTGTGCGCCGGGAGGGATTCGAACCCCCGTAGCCCGAAGGCGTTTGATTTACAGTCAAATGCAATTGACCACTCTGCCACCGACGCGATTAGTTAGGTTATAGTTTCTAGTGATTAGTTACTAATACCCACCAGAAGAGTATACACGGTTTACTGGAATTTTTCAAGATTTTAAAAATATGATATTATATGATATATGTCTCAACTTTATAGTAATTCAATTTTTTGGGTAGAGCTAGAAAAAATTAAACCAAATCCATTTCAACCTCGTCGTGAGTTCGATGAAGATAGACTTCGCGATTTAGCAGATTCAATTCGTCAATATGGGGTACTTCAGCCACTTGTTGTCTCAAGAGAAGAAGTTCAAAAAGAAGATGGAGGAATAGCTGTTGTTTATGAACTTATTGCTGGTGAACGTAGACTTAGAGCTTCAAAATTAGCTGGAATTGAGCAAGTGCCGGTAATTATCAGAACAGGAGATGATAGTATGGCAAAATTGGAGCTTGCGATAATTGAAAATTTACAACGTGAAGATTTAAATGCTGTTGAAAGAGCTCGAGCTTTTATGAGACTCGTTGAAGAATTTAAATTTAATCATACTCAGATTGGAGCAAAAGTAGGAAAGAGTCGAGAATATGTTTCAAATACCCTTCGTTTGCTTTCCTTGCCACAAGAAATATTAGATGCTCTTTCGGCTCGTAAAATTAGTGAAGGG
>CAZHIB010000052.1:0-4281 GCA_964532365.1 uncultured Candidatus Saccharibacteria bacterium | reverse complement strand
CTAACCACCATTTTAAATTTTTATTTTTAATATCTTGTATTTGCATTTTTAATTTTTAATTATTCTGCTTGCGTGTGATCCACCATTTTCTCTAACACTTCTCTTGGCTTGGCTCCATTTCCAGCTCCGACAACTCCGCGTTCTTCAAGCATATCAATTAGCTTAGCCGCCCTAGCATAACCAACACCGAGTTTTCTTTGTAAATATGAAGTCGAAGCTTTACCAGCTTCCATTACTATCATTCTAGCATCTTCATAAAGATTGTCATCCCCGTCATTTGAGTTATTCACACTATCGTTAAATAGACTACTGCCTTTTTCAATACTACCGGTAAGTTCAATTGTACTTGGAATTTCATCAATGTATTCCTTCCTTAGATATTCTACCACTTTTTTAACTTCATCCTCAGAAATAAAGGCACTTTGGAGTCGCTCTGGATGAGGGGATTCAGCACAAGAATAAAGCATGTCTCCAGCTCCTAACAATTTCTCGGCTCCGCCTTGGTCCAGAATTGTTCTTGAATCAATTTGAGAAGAAACTTGCAAAGCCACTCGAGTCGGAATATTAGCTTTAATCAATCCAGTAATAACATTGACCGATGGTCTTTGAGTTGAAACAACGAGGTGAATACCAACCGCTCGAGACATTTGGGCCAAACGAACAATAGCGCTTTCCAGTTCTCGTGGATATGTCTGCATAATATCAGCCAATTCATCGATGACAATGACAATGTAAGGCAATCGTTCAGCATCTTGATTATTCTTTTTAGCTTTTTCATAAACATTTGAATGATATGATTCAATATTTTGAACAGACTCAGCCTGCAAAATGTCGTAACGTCTATCCATCTCTCTGGCCGCCCATTTGAGCGACAAAATTGTTTGCTTAGCATCGGTAATAACTGGAGTTAGCAAGTGAGGAATTTTATTATAAAGCGTCAACTCAACTCGTTTGGGATCAACCATAATAAATCGCAAGTCCTCAGGTCCGTTTCTATAGAGAAGAGAAGTAATAATAGAATGAATAGTGACCGATTTACCTGAGCCAGTTGTTCCAGCCACAAGTAAATGTGGCATCTTGGCTAAATTACCAAAAATAGATTTACCGGAAAGTCCTCGGCCTAAAGCGATAGTCAAAGGCTTAGGTGAATTTTGAAATAGCTCATTTGAAAGGAGAGTGGCCAATCCGACGATTGATTTTACTTTGTTTGGAATTTCTATCCCCACAAGTGACTTGCCTGGAATTGGAGCTTCGATTCGAATTGTCTTTGCTGACAGGGCCAAGGCTAGTTCATTTTGTAAACCAACAATTCTGGAAAGTTTTACGCCTTGAGCCGGCTTTAAAGAGTAGCGAGTGACCGTTGGGCCAATCGTCACTTCATCCATTTCCACTGAGACCCCAAAAGTCATAAGCGTTCGTTGGATAATATTCATATTGCCTTTCATATCTCCAATATTTGCTTTACCCTTATCTTTCTCAAGAAGTGATAATGGGGGAGGGACATAATCGGTCACAAATTTTTTGACCTTCATTTCTTTTTCAATTATTTCTTCTTCTATTTTATTTTCCACATAAGGGATTGGTTCAGGATTTTCTTCTTTCTCGTCTAATTGGTCATTGGCAATTGGTAATTGATCATTATTTTCTCCCTCATCTTTTTTCAAAGAGGGTAGACGAATGTCTAATTTGAGGAAATTTAAAATTTTTCTAAATAATTCGCCCAAGTTTGGTCTTTCATCAAATAAAACAATGAGTGAGATTATGAGTAGGGCCCCAAGCAAAAGAATGGCAGCATAGACTCCAAAAAGTCGGAGAAATGGCCAAGCAAACATACTACCTAAATATCCTCCGTAAAAAACATTTAATGATTCTCCTTTGCCGTTTACAGCTAAATCAATAATAGCTAAAGCAGACAAGAGACAAATGAAACTAAATATTGCTTGGCTTTTTGCCACATACGGACGCTCTTTCTTCATAAAAGAAAAACCGACAGCAATAAAGAGAATCGGCAATAGATAATACCCAAGTCCAAATATTGAATTTAGAGTCCAATAAATAGCTTCACCAACCATTCCTGCTGCTTTAAAAATTGATAATAATATTAAAAAACCGATTACAAAAAAAACAATTCCCCAAACACTATAACGGGTCTCTTCTTTTAATTTTTTCTTACTTTGTTTTCTTCCATTCTGACGATTGGATTTGTTTTTCTTTCTAGAATAATTTTCTTCTTCTTCATACTCATCATTTGTATCTTTTTTGGACATATGTGCTTACATTATATCACAACTAGGAATAATTAAGAATTACGAATTACGAATTACGAATTAAAAAATAGCATGTGGATAACTCTATAAATAATTAATAATTTTAGCATAAAAAAGCTTTGCTTTTTTATGCTTCTATTTGCATTTAAAAACATTCGTAATTCGTAATTCGTAATTACCCAATATTTTTCCTTGCATTGAAAATGTTTTTGTATATAATGGACATATTAAAGACATATCATTTCGCTAGAAAGCGACAAAAAGACATGAGTGATCAAAAAGACATGGAAAAAAGGACAAGTTTGAATATATATAATAATCCTGTCTCTGATGAAAAATCATTGCTAAATGAGACTGTTTATGATTTTGCCAATAAAAAGACCGAAAAACTAGTTACCGCTTTATATATGGTCACCGATTGCATGGAAAATGATGAAGCCTTGAAAAATAAACTTCGCTTATTGGGTGTAGAATTATTGTCTGATATGTATAAATTAGCATCATTATCTCCAATGGATAAACATGTCCAGATTCCAATTTCTCTATCTCATATAAATGAAATATTATCTTTTATTGAAATTGCCTATAATATTGGTTTTATCTCTGAAATGAATACAATGATCCTTAAGAAAGAATTCAAAGACCTTTCTTCTCAAATTGAATTTTATAAGTCAAAAGATAAGCATTTTACATTCACTTTAGATGAGAAAATGTTTGAGACAAAAGATGAAGATATTGTCCGTAAGGCTGATAATATATATAAAGGACAAGAGTATCTAAAGGACAACCATAAAAGACAACTAAACAAAAGGACATCATACAATATCATGTCCTTTACAAATGGACATCGTCCCTTAGAAAATATCCAAAGTTATAAAAGTACCCCCCATGCTAATTTATTTGAAAGAGAAGAGAGAAAAAATAAAATATTAAATTTAATTAAAAATCTTCCAAATGGCCAAAAAGATGCCTCGATTAAAGACATCTCTATGGCTTTCGAAAATTGCTCAGAAAAGACAATCCAGAGAGATTTAAACACTTTAGTCTCAGATGGCAAATTGACTAAAATAGGGGCTAAACGTTGGAGTAGATACTCAATAATTACGAATTAATAATTACGAATTACGAATTAAGGATTCATAAAGCTTCGCTTTATGAATCCTTTTTTTATTAGTTTCATTTTTAATTCGTCATTTGTAATTCGTAATTAGGGGATAACTGGGAATTTCGACTAAGGTCGAAATTCCCAGTTATCCCCATATCTATTGCATATTATTTGACCTAAGTATATAATGTATACGTATATTGTTGCCTAGTATTTTTTTACTAGATGTGATAATATATAGTATTCCTTTATGTGCTTATTTTAAGTGGATAAAGGAAAGAGAAGATCATTGAAAATTTAATACTATAAATTATTAATACCAAATAATTTATAGCTGTAATTATTAATTAGGTTTTTTGATTTGAAAGAATTTTTTCTTTTAATTCTTAATTCGTAATTCATAATTCGTAATTGAATTTCCTTGGTCAGATCCGTTTTGAATTTTAATTTTATTTTTTCTTTGTTGCCCAATTGATAGAGATTGGGTGAATCAATTTGAAAAAGTTGAATTATCCTAGTTGACTTTATTGTGTCTTTGTTTTTACGAAGGCAGATAGAGAAGTAAAGAAAATTGGGTGATAGATAAATTAAAAATTTTAATTTCAAAATGTGGTATCGGCCCTGTCGACAAGGCAGATATGCTTGTCTCTTTTCTTTTTTAAATTTTAAAAAAGAAATTAAAGATAGGCAGTGTTATTTTGTTTAGTTTACGATTCTAAATTTTTTACTTTTCTTTTTGTTTACTTCAACGTTGCTTTTGATAGAGAAGCGGAGGAGAGTAATAAAAAGTTTTAGTTTCAAATTTAGAAGTTCAGTAAAATGATAGTATTGAATTTTGAATTTTTGTTTCGATTTAATTCGTAATTATTAATTCTTAATTCTTAATTATCAGCATACACACATATTAGT
>CAZHIB010000051.1:0-4335 GCA_964532365.1 uncultured Candidatus Saccharibacteria bacterium | reverse complement strand
TATTAAAGTAGATTTATAAATTATGGAATATCAACAAGAAATAAAGAATTGCCAGAATTGCAAAAAAGACTTCACTATTGAGCCAGATGACTTTACTTTCTATGAGAGAATCAAAGTTCCACCACCTACTTTCTGTCCAGAATGCAGAAGACAAAGACGTTTATCTTGGAGAAATGAGAGGAATTTTTATCATCGTAATTGTGAAGTATGCGGAGAAAAAGTTATTTCTATTTATAGCAATGAGAATATTAAAATAAATTGTCAAAATTGTTACTTCTCTGATAAATGGGAAGCTGTTGAATACGGTCAAAATTACAATTTTGATTATCCTTTTTTTGGGCAGTTTAAACAATTATTTATTAATGTTCCACAAGTCAATTTAAACGGGCATGCTTCAAATGTTAATTCCCCATATGTTAATTATGTGGTTCAAGTAAAAAATAGTTATTTCTGTTTTGGTGGTGGATTTAGTGAAAATATTATGTTTTCAAATTTAGGGATTGATTGTAAGGATTCTTTAGAAATATATTTTTCTAACTTTTGTGAATTTTGTTATGAAATATCTAATTGTGATAAATGTAATAAGGTTTTTTGGGGTAGTAATTTGAAAGATTGTATAGATAGTTATTTTTTACAAGATTGTAGAAATTGTAATGAATGTATAATGTGTTGCAATTTGAATAATAAAACATTTTGTTATAAAAATAAACAGTATACAAAGAAAGAATATTTAAAAATAAAAGAAGAGTTTTTAACTAAATTGAAAGATGACTTAAATTACGTAAAGAATGAATTTAGACAATTTCTAATATCGCAACCTAAAAAATACGCCAATATATTAAAATCACAAAATTGTTCAGGTGATAATATTACAGAATGTAATAATGTAAAAAATTCTTTTAATATTAAAAAAGGAGAAAATTTAAAAAATTGTGTAGAAGTTTTAAACCAAGTTAGAGATATCTATGATAGTAACAGTATAGGGCTAAACACAGAAAATGTTTACGAGGTTTTAACAGGAAGTGTAAATGTTTCTGACGTTATTTCTTCTTGTATTATAAGAAATAATTCCATGAATATAAGATATTCATATTTTTTAACTTCATGCCAAAATTGTTTTGGTTGTGTAGGGTTAAAAAACAAATCATACTGTATCTTAAACAAACAATATACCAAAGAAGAATACGAGAATATAATTCCCAGAATTATCAAACATATGTATGACATGCCTTACATAGATAGTAATGGTAGAGCATATAAATACGGAGAATTTTTCCCCACAGAGTTATCACCATTTGCATACAATGAAACCATAGCCCAAGAATATTTCTCGTTAAACAAAGAGCAAGCGGAAGAACAAGGATATAAATGGAAAGATAAAGAGGAAAGGAACTACACATTAGATATTAAAACGGAAGATATTCCAAGTGACACAAAAAATATTGATGGATCAATAATAGTCGGTAAGGTTATAGAATGTGAACATAAAGGAAAATGCAATGAACAATGTACAGAAGCCTTCAAGGTCATAGAACAAGAATATCAATTCTATAAAAGAATGAATTTACCAATTCCTAAATTATGCCCTAATTGTAGACATTACCAAAGATTGAAACAAAGAAATCCTCTAAGACTATGGCATCGTAAATGCATGAAAGAAGGGTGTAAAAATGAATTTGAAACATCATATGCACCAGATAGACCAGAAATAGTTTATTGCGAAAAATGTTATCAACAAGAAATTTATTAGATTAAAATAACGCTAGTAAACAAAAAAGAGTATTTTAATACTCTTTTTTGTTTACTAGCACAGGTTGTTTACAAACAACACATCTCGTGCTAGCTGTCAATGGCGGAGGCGGTGAGATTCGAACTCACGGTCCTTTAAGGGGACGACGGTTTAGTAAACCGTTGATTTAAACCACTCATCCACGCCTCCAATTATCACATACTAACATATTTTAGATTTTAATAAATAGATAAAATATGATAAGGTAAAAAATATATGGAGCCGTGTCAGAGTGGTCTAACGTACCTCTTTGCTAAAGAGGCAGGGGATAAAACCCCTCGCTGGTTCGAATCCAGCCGGCTCCGCCAAGTTTTGTATTTAAAAATTTTATCCAAACATTAACCACTCTGGCTTAAACACTAGAAGAATTCCAATTGTAACCATTAATATTCCACCAATCAGATGAGAATATTTAGCATATTTCGTCGTTATTCCCGTCATCTTTAGGGTTATCATGGCCATAAAAAATACAAACAAATCATCTATCATAAAGAAGAAAATATAAAGCAATATATAAGAATAGTATCCCCAGGTAGATAGATTATTCATCACTAAAACTTGAGTAAACACAGCCGGTAATCCTGCTGAGCATATGAGTTCAACTAGATTAACCAAAAAAGCCAAAAGTATTATTCCCCCTAAAGCTAGCCATAAATTATTTTGTTTGACGATATTTTTTAATTTTTCAAAAACTTTTTGTCTTTTCTCGCTACCCGTAACTTTACAGCCATTAGTTGGGGTAGTAAAAAATTCTCTAATACTATAAACTCCTCCAAATAAAGCTAGCAGGGCGATTGCCAATCTAACCCAAATTATAAGTCCTAAAAATAAAACTAGATTAAGCCAAGCCGACATGAAGATAAAATAAACAGAAGCAGAAGCAATTATGAAGGCTACGCCAAGTGTCCACATTCTCTTTCTATTGTTAATCCCCAAAAGAAGACTTATCAAAAAAAGAAGAGTCCACAGTGCACAAGGGTTAAAGCCGTCAAGTAGGCCCATTAACACGGCCAAGATTGGTAGTGATAATTTGTATATATCTGTTTCTCCTAAAAATGGTAATTTGATTATTTTTTCATTTTCTTTTGCATCTGTATTTATTTCTACTTCTTCTTTATTTAAATTATTATTAACAGATTCTTTTTGTGGAAAAGAATCAACTTCTTCACTTTTAAACCCTAAAATATGACCAACTTCATTAGAACATTTATTTACTAAACATTTATTTATCCTAGCTTCTATCTCTGATGGAGAAGAATTCTCTCCAAATCCAACAAAATATTCATCACCAATAATTAGAAATGGTACACCTCCTCCTTCAGTTCCTAAATAGTTAGCAACTTTTTGCATTAAAAGAGAATTCTCTTGACTATAATAAACCTCATAACCAATAACATTTAAATCGGGATATTTATCTTTAATGCTATTAAAAAACTTAATTTCTTTCGCACAATGTGGACACCCATTCCCATAGAATAGATAAGCATCTACTTTATTTGAAGCTAAAGATATAGAAAAAGCCCCAAAGAAAATAAAGATAGACAAACTTAAAATAGCAAAAATTTTCTTCATATTATCTATCTTTATTTTTATTAATTATTTCTAATAATTCATCTTTTTCTATTTCACCATTTAATCTCAAAAATTCATTATCTTCTTTATCTAAAAAGATAAATGCAGGTAAAGATTCATCTATTTTATATTTCTCTACCATTTCCTTATCAACATCAAAATCAAAATATTGTGTTTGAAGTGATGGATTTTCAGTCTCAATTTCTTTCCATCTAGGCTTCATAACTAAACAACCTGAACACCAAACTGCACCAAATTTTAATACTTTCATATAATTTTATATTTAATTAACTAATAATATTATTTGTGTTTAATTATTTTAATTGCTTTTCCATTTATTAATGCCTCTCCGATTTTCTCATATGCAGAATAAAGAATTCTTTGATATGTGCTAGTAGATGTATTCATTTTTTCTCCTGCCTGTATTTGTTCTAATTTTTCTATATGACGAAGTCGATATGCCTCTATCTCTTCTATTGAAATCTCTACTATTTCTAATTCTTTCATTGGAACACCTTGTGGTTTAAAATAAACTACATTCGGTTCAAATTTTATATTTTTACAAAAACAATTTTGTGGTCTTGGCATAATGTTATTATATCGTATTATGTAATTTTAATTAATCATTGACAATTAAATCTCACAAACCGACTTATCTGTACAAATAAGTCGGTTTGTATTATTTATCATTTTTTGTTAATGATGCTTTTTCTTCTCGAACAGCATTTAATTCTTCGGTAAGTATTTTTTCTTGTTCTTCAAGTGTAGCAAGATTGTTTTTAGGAGAAAAAAATCTTCTAAATCCAAAACCTATTCCACCTCTACAAGCACCACAACACCCCCATCCTCGACCAGTTCTTGGTCCTTGACCCATTGGTCCTGTTTTATCTAAATTAGGCATAATATTTATATAATTTATTAGTTTTTAATAGATAGCTCGACCAATATCTACTATCTATTATGAGTATATACCC
>CAZHIB010000050.1:0-4418 GCA_964532365.1 uncultured Candidatus Saccharibacteria bacterium | reverse complement strand
TGATATTATGTATTCACATAAACTTATTATTAATAAAGACTAAAGTCTCAAAATATTATGCCAAAATTAAATCCAGATATTGAATCATTCGCAAGAATTAAAGTTATTGGGATCGGTGGCTCAGGCAAAAATGCTCTTAACCATATGATTAATTCTAAGGTCAAAGGAGTTGAATTCATTGTAATGAATACCGACACTCAAGACTTGCATAATTCCCTTGCTGAAAAAAAGGTTCACTTAGGAAAAAACTTAACAAAAGGATTGGGCTCAGGAATGAATCCAGAAATTGGACGACGTGCGGCTGAAGAAACAAAAGCTGAGATTCAAGATGTCATAAAAGGAGCCGACATGGTTTTCATTGCTTGTGGAATGGGAGGAGGAACAGGAACAGGAGCTGCTCCTATTGTTGCTCAAGCAGCTAAAGAGCAAGGAATCTTAACTGTGGCAGTTGTAACCAAACCATTTTCCTTTGAGGGAAATCAAAGAATGAAATTAGCTGATATGGGTCTAACTGAACTTGAAAAAGAAGTTGATGCCATCTTAGTTATCCCAAACGATAGACTCATTGTTATCTCAGGTAAAGATGTTGGGTTTAGACAAGCCTTTGCTATCTGTGATGAAGTTTTAAAACAAGCTGTTGAAGGAATCTCTGAATTAATTACGACTCCAGGAATGATTAATGTTGACTTCGCTGATATTAAAGCGGTTATGTTTGATGCAGGAAGTGCCTTAATGGGTGTTGGAATTGCGGCAGGTGAAGGTAGATCAGAAAAAGCGGCTCTAATGGCTATTAATTCCCCTCTTCTTGATTTGTCTATTTCAGGAGCAAGAGGCGTTTTATTTGCAATTTCAGGTGGAGATGACTTAACTATCCACGAAATCCAAGAAGCAGCAAAAATTATTACTGAATCAATAGATAAAGACGCAAAAGTTATTTTTGGAACAATTAGAGATGATAAATTGAAAAAAGGAGAAATGAAAGTCACTGTTATCGCAACTGGCTTCCCAACCGATATGCCCAAGCGTTCTTTGTTTCAAGTCGGTCAAAATAAAACCATTGATCAAACTGTAAATAACTCAACTAAAGAAGAAGTTGTTCAGTCAGTTAAAAAGGAATTGCCCAAAAATGAGAACACCGATTATTTAAAGAAAAATGAAAAAGTAGAGGATGATTTATTTATTGATGATACTGATGATTGGAGTACCGTCCCAGCTTTTTTACGAAGAAATAAAAAATAATTTATGTACGATTTAATCATTTTAGGAGGAGGGCCAGCTGGAACTGCCGCCGCAATTTATGCAGCCCGCAAACAACTTAAAACGGCAATAATAACAAATGAATTTGGTGGACAATCTATTGTTTCTGACACTATTTATAATTGGATTGGAACTCCAGAAATTTCGGGGAATCAATTAGCCAAAAATCTTAAAAACCATGTTGAATATTACAAAGGCCCATTTTTAGATATTTTAGAAGGTAAAAAAATAACTGAAATTAATAAAACTGAAAATAAAATCATCACTAAAACTGAGTCCGGCCAAACACTCGAAAGTTTGGGATTAATTATTGCCACCGGCAGTGGCCGCCGAAAACTCGAAGCGATCAATGCTGATATTTTTGAACATAAAGGTATTACTTATTGTGCTTCTTGTGATGGTCCAATGTTTGCTGATCAAGATGTCTTAGTGATAGGAGGTGGCAATGCCGCTTTCGAAACAGCCATGCAATTACTTGCCTATTGTAAAAGTGTAACCTTGATTCATCGAAGTACAGAATTTAAAGCAGACAGGATAACAATAGAAAAAATAAAAGAAAATCCTAAATTTAAAATGATTACAAATGCCGAGATACTAAGAATTGACGGTGATAAATTTGTTGAGTCTTTAACTTATAAAGATAAAATTAGTGGCACAGAAACAAAACTTAATACAACTGGAATATTTGTTGAAATTGGACAAACTCCCAATACAGATTTTGCCAAAGGGGTTGTTGAAATTGATCAAATTGGTAAGATTGTCGTTGACCCCATGACTCAAGCAACTTCTATCCCTGGTATTTGGGCCGCCGGAGACTGTACAAACGGTAGATATCATCAAAACAACATCGCGACCGGCGATGCAGTCAAAGCTCTCGAAGACGCTTATATTTGGATTCGTAAGAACAAATAGGGTCACTCCATAAAATTAACACGTAGTAAAAATATTCTCGAACAAACCATGAATTTTTTATGGAGTGTTTATTCTTATAAATTCTGATTAGCTAAAATACCTTCTAGTATTTCTAGTTCTTGTTTAGAGTTTGGTTGAAAAATTTCCATCATATTTTTAAGTGGCACACCTTCAACTTTTTGCCCTTGTTTAAAAGCAAGCTTTATTAAATCTGGCAAATAATACTCCCCGGCGGCATTATTGTTTTTTATGTCATTTATATTTTTCCAAAGCCAATCTGCGTCAAAAGCATATATCGCTGGATTAATTTCTTTTATATCTCTTTCTTTTTCTGTCGCATCTTTATATTCAATAATTTCCACAACTTCCCCTTTTTCATCTCTAATGATTCGGCCTAAAAAATAAGCCCCAGCTCTCCAATCTTTAAAATCAGGCAATATAACTGTTCCCATTGTAATAACCGCTCTGCTTTTTTTCTGAGCTTCAATAATACTTTCAATTGTCTCTTTTGAAATTAATGGTTGATCATTCGACAAAACAAGAACTGTTTTGTGCTCTGGGTGCATTTTATCTTTAGCTGACATAACTGCATGGCCCGTTCCCAATTGCTCTTCTTGAACGGCATAATTATAATCTTTGCCAATTACATCGAAAATTCTTTCTTTTTTATGCCCCACAACAATCACTGGATCCATTGGAAAATTTAAACGTGAAAGCGTATCAATAATGTGTTTTAAAAAAGGTTTTCCTCGAAGCATAGCAAGGGCCTTGGGGTCATCAGACTCCATTCTCTTCCCCTTTCCAGCTGCCAAAATTATGATTTGTGTGTTTTTCATGTGCGCGATACAGGAGTCGAACCTGTGACATCGTCAACGTCAATGACGCGCTCTACCAACTGAGCTAACCGCGCAAAATATTTAATGTTTTAAAAAACAAACCTAACTATTATCTTTTATCTTGCTTTATCTACCAAAACAGCATAACCGTGCAAAATATTTAATGTTTAAAAAAACAAATCTAACTATTATCTTTTATCTTGCTTTATCTACCAAAACAGCATAACCGCGCAAAAATTTTTCACTTTTTATCCCGTACAAAGCGGAAGCGGTGAGATTTGAACTCACGATGCAGTTTCCCACATGCCGCTTTTCGAGAGCGGTGCCTTAAACCACTCAGCCACGCTTCCGCTTTATTCGGGACGAAAGCGGTGCATTCCCTGTCCACTTATGACGGGAAATTCTCTAACACACCTCCAAGCTAACATTTTTAGTATACAAAAATAAAGGTCAAAAATCAATTTATTATAATTGACGTATTTCCTTGTCTTTTGCATGTCCATTTTCATCTAAATCATAAATCAAAAAACTTCCAAATGGCATTTCAACATCAGCGATACCTTCGTCAGATATATTTTCAATATATTTCATAATTGATCTAATTGAATTTCCATGAGCCACAACTAGAACATTTTTACCTTCTTTAATTAGAGGTAATATTTTATTTAAATAATATGGAACTGATCTTTCATAAACCATTTTTAGACTTTCGCCATTTGGAATAGAAACATCCCAGCCACGTCTTAATTTCTTAAATTCTACTTCACCTAAAATACCCTTAATCTCTAACTTGTTTTTCCCTGTATAATCACCATAATCACGTTCATTTAATTCTTTAATTTTCTCAACAGGAATATTTAAATTAATACCAGCAGTTAAGATGATATTTTCAAGTGTCTCATGAGCGCGAATTTGAGTTGAAGTAAAGATATAATCAAAATTAAAATCTTTAATTAATTTCCCCATTTCTTTAGCCCCTTCATAGCCCTCAGGACTTAAATGAACCTCGGTAACACCTGTCCATTTACCTAATTTATTCCATTCTGATTCATGGTGTCGGGCAATAACTAATTTTCCTATTTTTTTATTTTCTATTTCCATTAATATATTATATCAAAAAAGTCTGTATCAAAACAGAGCAAGGCAAGACCTTACTCAAAATAAGGCTTAAAATAAAAAGCCCCTTATTTGATGGGGCTAAATACCTTAAATTCTATCATAATCCTAAACTAGGAATTACAATAAAATGCGAAATTAGAAAAGATAATATCCCCAAAATAACACCTAGGAGATATATTTTTCTTTTGGTTGGGAAATGTTTTTCTTCCCTTGGAGACGAAGCTCCAATGAGAAAAATAAGCATTCCTCCAGCAAAAAAGATGGCAGAAATCAGTCTTCCATGCTCAACTGTAT
>CAZHIB010000049.1:0-4468 GCA_964532365.1 uncultured Candidatus Saccharibacteria bacterium | reverse complement strand
ATATAATATTAATATCCTTTAAGTTAAAATATTCGAAAAATTTTTGCATATCAAAATTTTTACTATTTTCAGTGTTTAATAAACTTAAAATAAAATTATAGGCAGTTTCTTTTTCCCATATATACTCATCAGGTATAGTAAATCTAATATTTTCTTTATTTTTTATTAAATATTCATTTAATATTTTAATAAACTCTTGGTGTTTATTTTTATATATTTCTAGTTCAGTAGAATCAAGTTTTAATTCTTTATCCTCAATATATTTATTTTTTATTGATTCAAACCCAGCATATATTGAATCGTGTGTAGCATGAGTTAACTCATGATTAGCGGCGTGAGGAGTTGTTGTAACATTTTCTATAGTTATATCATCTTTAGTATGTTTACTGTAAATAGACGGATCATGCTCTTTTTCTTTTACATTCGGAATCATACTAATTGGAATTCTATCAATCTTATCTAATCTTTTTGAAAATTCAATATCAATATTTTTTTGCATTTCTTTGTTTATAGTTAAATCCCCATACATTTCTTTTGCTAGTCGTTTTTTGTATGATGGATGTTCCATATATTTAATATATTGATTTCTATAAAATTCTGGATTCACTGAAGTCTCAATCTTGTTTTCCGCAATATCTTTTTTTGCTTCTTGCGCATTTGATTCAAGCGAAGAAAATGAAGTAGCTACAACGCCTGCACCTATGGCTGTTTTTTTGAATACATTTTTTGCTTTTTCAAAATTAAATTTCATTTTATTTAAGTAATTCTTTTAACAATTTTTGAACAATTTGAGGGTTTGCCGAGCCTTTGGACTCCTTCATAACTTGTCCGACGAGTGACATTATGGCATTTTCTTTGCCTCCTTTATATGTCGCAACAACTTGGGGATTAGCATCAATAATTTTTTGGACAATTTCCCTTAAGACTCCCTCATCGTGATTTTGAATAAGGCCTTTTTCTTTAGCAATTTTAAGTGGTGATTCATCATTAATTACAATCATGGCAAGTATATCTTTGGCTCCACGGGAAGAAATCTTTCCTTCAGTAACCATTTCAATAAGTTCTGCAAAATTCTCAACTTTTGGAAGTCGGACTTCCAAATTTATTTTTTGAAGACCTAAATAATCTGATGTTATATAATTTGAAGCAGTTTTAATTTTTTCTCTATCGATTAGTATATTTGCTACTTTTTCAAACCAATTTCCTAGCTCTTGATCTATGATGTAACTTTCAATATCTTCATCTTTAATTCCATAGTTATTTCGATAACGAATTCTTTTGGCTTCAGGCAATTCAGGCAATTCTTCTCTTATCTTATTCATGTCGAAAACTTTATTTAAAAATAATTTTGGTAAATCAGGATCAGGAAAATATCGATAGTCATTTGCGTTTTCTTTAACTCTTTGTGAGAAAGTTGATTGTTTATTTTCATCCCAACCGCGTGTTTCTTGAACTATTTCATCACCCTTACCTTCATCAAGTAATTTTGACATCCTCTTTATTTCATATTCTGCAGCCCTTTCCATTGCACGGAAGGAATTAATATTTTTAACTTCAACTTTCGTCCCTAACTTATTCACATCATCTGAAATAGAAATATTGAGCTCAACCCGCATTTCACCTTTTTCCATGTTTGCATCTGAAACCCCCAGATATTTTAGAAGAAGTTGAAGTTCGCGCCCAAAATCTCCCGCTTGTTTTACTGAATGAATTACAGGCTCAGTCACAAGCTCCATAAGTGGAACACCCGCTCGATTAAAATCAACTAATGAATAATTTCCTCTATCGTGCTTGGATGTGGCAGTATCTTCTTCTAGATGAATACGGGTAATATCTACTCCTTCTAATTTACCTCCAGATACTATTGGAAATTTATATTGTGAAATCTGATAAGCTTTTGGAATGTCAGGATAAAAATAATTCTTACGATCAAACTCCGTAAAATCAGCAATATTTGCTCCAATGGCCAGTCCTACTTTTACAACATTTTCAACGGCCTTTTTATTTATAACTGGCAGAGTTCCCGGATGGGCAGTGCAGACTGGGCATATATTTACATTTGGCTTTTTTTCTTCAGGATTATTAAGACAACCACAAAACATTTTTGATTTTGTCTTTAATTCTGCATGGATTTCAAGCCCAATCGTTGGATAATATGTCATCTGGATAGTATAACAAAATTTGTAATTTTTTAAAAATTATGTAATTATATGAGGGTGGAAAATATGTTTTGTTTGCCCGAGTGGATAAAATATGAACTGCTTCATATTTTATCCAACTGGAAGGAGGAGGCCGACACGAGGGCAAACGGTTATTTAAAACATTAATATGTTTTGTTTGCCCGAGTGGCGGAACTGGTATACGCGCACGACTTAAAATCGTGTCTCGTAAGGGATGTGGGTTCGATTCCCACCTCGGGCACAAATTAAAAAACCTTAACATTTAGTTAAGGTTTTTTAATTTGTTATTTTTTCTAATTCTTCGTCTGTCGGAATTTTTAGCAAATTCTTTGAAACACCATCTTGCCATTTTAGAATACCCTCATTAGTTTTTTGAATAAAAACATCTCGAGCTTTATATTTCAAAGGATTCAATATTTTATCTTGCCAAAAGGTCTTTACAGTTTCTTCTATATAGGCAACATTTTTTTGAAATTGCGGTGATTTAATCTTTGATTTAATATCAACTTTAAATAAAATCAAAAGTATAATTATTAATAAAATTATACCTCCTGTGTGAATATGTAATCTTGGCTTTCTTTCATCGTCGCTCATAAATATATTATATCAAAACTAAAAAATAAAGAAACTATTTTTTGACCATTTCGGATGTAATTTTAGGTAAATAAAGCAGTGGGTCAAGATGAGCATCAGCTCTTGTTATTCTTGGTTGAGTTAGAATTTTATCCGGGCAGGCCTTACTTTCAAAAGAAGCAACTTCTACTCCATCAGAAGCATAGACAGATAAATGCAAATGTGGCCCTGTAGATGAACCGGAACCAAAGACACTCTTCATTCCACCTGATAAACCAATCGTATCTCCTTTAATTAACTTCTGGTCTTTTTTAACTGATATAACTGATAAATGAGCGTAAGTACTTGAAAGACCATTATTGTGTTTTACTAAAACCCAGTTTCCAAAAGAAGCTCCCTTACAAGCAATATCTGTATTTCCAAAAGCGACTACCGTTCCCGATTCTACAGCTTTTATTTTAGTGCCAACAGCAGCCCTGAAATCTACACCATAATGAAAAGTATTAAGAGAAGAATTGAATGGATTAACTCTCCATCCATATTTAGAAGTAATCAATATATCATCAAGTGGCCAAGCCAGAACTTCAGTCCCAGCTTTGGGCAATAATTTTGGATTGATTAATAACTGAAGTTGATTTTCATAATCATCCATTTCTTTTTCAAAATCATTTTTTCTCCTTTCGGCTTCTGCAAGTAATTTTTGATATTCAACTTCCTTATTTTTTGTTTCTTGTAATATTTTATCCTTTTCTTTTTTTGTAAGAGTAACAACTTGTTCTTTTTGAACTAGACTATTTTTAAGGGTCGTTAAATTTTGTTGTTCATCTTCTTTTTGAATCTTAGTACTTAATAATTCTTGTTTTGTCTCTGAAACCCCAATAATATTCTCTCTAATTTTTTGGTTTAAAGTTAATAAATTATTATATTCTCGACTAAAATCTTTAAAACTGTCTACCGCAAGCAATCTCTCAATTAGGGGCGTATTGTCGTTTTGGTTTAAATCTTTAATCATTTGACTTAAAGATTTTTTTGATATTTCAATTATATTCTCTTTTTCCTTAATATCTGTCGATAGAGTATTTATCAATAGGCCCGTGGCTGATATTTTTTTTTGAATTTGTTCTCTTTCTTTAATTAATTTATTGCGAGTTAGGGTTAACTCTTTAACTAAATTTGCTAAAGTTGTTTTTTGAGCACTTGTTTCAGCGATTTGCGATTGATATTTTGCAATTTCTTTATCAAGGGCCTTTATTTGATTATTTGTATCTTCAATCTGTGCCCGAACTTCATCGGCAGTCAAAGCCATTGTTTGTCTTGAAACAATTAGTACACTGCATATTATTAAAAAGATATAAAATATTTTTTTTATCATATTATTTTTTTAAAATATCAATTGCTTTTTTAAGTCTATTAATAGTTTCATCTTTTCCAAGAATCTCCGCTAAAATAAATGGATCAGGAGATTTTTCAAGTCCCGATAAAGCAAAACGCATTGGATGTAATATTTCTCCTCTATTTTCCAACCGATTAGCTATTTCCATAAGAAAAATTTTGATATTTTCCTTATTATAATCACTTTCATCTGTCATCTTTATCACTCCAATAACTTCCTCTAAATTATTTATTATTCTTTCTGGTGAAGTATCTTTATAAATTAATTTTTCTTTCTGATACTTTGGTTCTTTGTAAAAAAAATCAAGCTCTCCGTTAAGAAC
>CAZHIB010000048.1:0-4528 GCA_964532365.1 uncultured Candidatus Saccharibacteria bacterium | reverse complement strand
AGAGACAGTTAAGGAAGTGGCTGTTGAAGGGATAACAAAAGCAGTGACGGTTGGTTTTGTTCTGTCTCTACTGGAACTACTTCCACCTCCACCACCACTTGACCCCCCACCTGAAACAGGAAGAGTAACAACTCCACAAGATTGGCCAGTAACAGTGCTAAAGCCTGAAGTAGAATTACACCCTAATGGTAAATTAGAAGTAGGAGCAAGAGAACATGATTGACCATTTAGAGTACTAAATAAAGCACCAGGGAAACAACCTAAGGGTAGGTTTGTTGAATTAAGAGAACAAGGTTGACCAGTTAAAGTATTAAATAAAGCTCCAGGAGCACAGCCGGGAGTAACGTTTGTATTATTCTGAACAAGCTCAAGTGCCGCTCGAGTCTTTGTGCCTGGGACTCCATCGGCGACTAGCCCCCTTAAGGCTTGAAATATTTGAATGGCTTGGATAGTTTTCCTTCCTATCTTACCATCAACGACTAGGTTAGGTGATGGAACTAAAACTTGGTTAAGGACTGTTTGGACATTCATCCTCTCTTGTTGTGTATCTATATTATTAGGGAATGAATAGAAGGCCGAGGATTTAAAAGGAGAAAATGCGGTTAATAATGTTAGTAATAAGATAAATAAAATGAAGCCATTTTTAATACTTTTCATTTTAATATTATATCAAGTATGATTCATGTGGCAAATAAAAAAACTCCTTTCGGAGCTTTTTTCTACCAAGCAAAATGGGCAAAGGCTTTATTACTTTCAGCCATTTTATGAGTATCTTCACGTTTCTTTATGGCAATACCTTCATTTTTTGAAGCGAGGATTAATTCTTCGGCTAATTTCTCGTGTATTGGAGCTCCTTTTTTCCCTCGAGCGGCACCAATAATCCATCTCATCGCAAGAGCTGTACGTCTTTCTGGGCGAACTTCTCGGGGAACTTGATAATTAGCTCCACCGATTCGACGCGATCTAACTTCTACAAGTGGACCAGCATTTTTTATGGCAGTATCGAATATTTCAAGTGGATTTGGATTACCAGTTTTTTCTTTAATAATTTCAAAAGCCTTATAAACTGATTTTCTAGCAGTTTCTTTCTTCCCATTAAGCATTATATTATTTATAAACTTTGAAAGCTTTACAGAATTATATATTATATCTGGCTCTACTGTATTTTTATTTTTTATTTTTCTTCTCATATTTAATTTTTAATTATTTTTTAACTGCTGCTTTGGGTGTCTTTGTTCCATATAGACTTCTTGATTGACGACGTTTTTCAACTCCAGTCGTATCTAACCTTCCTCGGACAATATGATAGCGAACTCCAATTAAGTCTTTAACGCGTCCACCACGAATCATCACAACTGAGTGCTCTTGTAGAGTATGTCCTTCTCCTGGAATATAAGCCGTAACTTCCATTCCATTTGTTAATCTAACGCGAGCAATTTTTCGTAAAGCTGAGTTTGGCTTTTTAGGGGTTGTAGTTGAAACTTTTGTACAAACTCCACGCTTAAATGGAGCAGGGTAAAAAACTGGTTTATTCTTAATCGAATTAAAACCACGAGCAAGGGCTACAGCTTTAGACTTTCTCTTTATTGTTTTACGATTCTTGCGAACCAATTGATTTATTGTAGGCATCCCATTAAAAGTTTAACAAAATTAAGCTAATTACTATATTCCCGTCTGTTAAACTTTTAACGGGACAAGTATTCAAAAACAAAAATAGTCACAGATGACTAGTCCAGATACTTTACTATAATACCCATAAAAATGCAAGCCTAGAAGCCTTTATTTATATTTCAAACTTTTTATTTATATAACCATTCTTCACTTCGATTAATTCTGAAGTATGAACCAAACTATAAGTTTCATCTACATTTTTATTCTCAATTTTTGCATAATATTTACCATTTGGAATAAGGCAATAATATTTTCCTGTTTTATCTGTAATTTTATGAATTACTTCATTTTCCCCTCCAGCAAAAAATATTCTAATAATCGCAAATGATAGTGGGTATTCTGTTAATAATTGCTTAACATAACCATAGGCTCGAGGTTTTAATATTGTTTTCTTTAAAATAAATAAAATAATATAAAGAACTAAAATAGCAATATTATAAATGACAGGTGAAACAATGACAGCAATGACTGTAACTATAAAACCAATATAAAACAGCAAATTAGAAACTCGCGCGATCCAAAAATCTCTTCTGTTAAAAAATTTCATTAATTTTTTATCTTTTTTAGCAAATTCATTCCAGTCAAATTTAATTGGGTCGAGGGGAATATTTTTTGTAATTACCCCACCTTCAGCAACATCAATAATTTCATTAAAATACAACTCTTGATATAGTTCATCGCTTGATTTTCCTGCCAATTTCTTCGAAGGAAATTCATAATTTGTTTTATTGGCCACAATCCTATATTGTCCAGCCGGAACAAGAAAGCCATATCGGCCATCAAGATCAGTAATAGAAGTGGCTATTTCATTTCCATTTAAATCTTGCAATACGACATAAGCAGGATCAAGAGGCTGTTTCGTAATACTATCATAAACAGTACCCCAGGGAACATTTCGTTTTCTAAAGCCAAATGCAATTAACAATAAACTCCAAAGTCTAAACGGAATTAAAAATAATTCGGAAAAAGAAAGCGGGTTAGCAAATAAAACTGTGGCTAAACTAATAGAAGCTCCAGAAATGACTCCAGTGGTTGTTATAATAGTTGAAACAACTTTCCCTTCTTTATTTGTAAAACTAGAAACTATTTCCTCTTGAATATTTTTTGTTAAGTTTATGAGTTTAGCTACGGTCTCTCCAATCACAATTCCTATCTCCTCTCCATTTTGAGTTCCTTGTGTACCCTCATCATTTTGATTCCCGTTATTTTCTCCACCGCCATTGCCTCCATCATTTGTATCATCTTGACTTGAATTATTTTCCTCTGAAGCCTCTACTTCCTCTGCTATTTGGTCTTCTTCCTCTTCTTCGACAATCTCATCTGGAGGAGTATCTATTGGATCAGGAATAACGATTGGGTCTGGGATAACGATTGGATCAGGAGGAATAATACCCCCTCCTCCTCCACCCCCGCCGCTATTAGGTCGCCAGTCTGTTTCCAGACAAGCATTTATTGTTCCACAATCAAATTTAATCCAACCATAATTTTGAGCCCACGCCCAACCAACAAATTGCCCATCATTATTTATGGTTACTCCACCATGTGTTGGAGCAAAATTTATCCATCCAGCATTTTCTCCCCATGCATATCCGCCAAGGATACCAGCATTTGTATTTGTAACTCCTGCCAAAGTCGGATCCAGATTTATCCAACCAAAAGTCTCCGACCAAGCATCTCCTGTTAATTCACTATTTGTAACATGAACATCTCTCCCGTGTGTCGTCAAAAAATTTATTTGCGTTGTGTTTGTGCAATCCTCATTTAAACAAAGTATGGCGGTGTGATTAATAGTGTCTATGGTGCCGTTAGTTGTTGAAGCGTATGTATAAAACGCTCCAGAGAATAATATTAGAATTAAAAAATATTTGGTTATTTTTTTTTGTATTAAATTAATCGTCATACAAATATTAAAATATGTACTAAATAATTGTCTCAAATACTTAAGTAGATAATTCTATAAACCCGTGATAAGAGAAAAAGCTACATAAATAAGAGGTGAAACTTTTCCCCAAAGAAAAATTATAAAGAATAGTAAAAGTAATAATCCATATCTTTCTAAAAAATTTTCAATATATCGCAACTGAGGAGGTAAAAGTGAAAATAAAATCTTTGAACCATCAAGCGGTGGAATGGGAATAAGATTAAATAAAGCAAGAACTAAATTTAAAATTACAATAATTGACGATATTTTATAAAAAGGGGGCAAGAAAGCTGGATCATATAATGGTAAGCCCAACACTGGTCCAAATCTTATTAATAAACCAAATAATATTGCAACAAATAAATTTGTGGCAATACCCGAAAAGGCCACAATCAAATTCCCCATCCGGCCATTTCTTAAATTCATGGGGTTATAAGGAACAGGGCGAGCCCAACCAATCAAAAAAGAACCCTTTGTTGAAATAAACAACAATAATGGCAAAACGACAGACCCAAATGGATCAAGATGCCTAATTGGATTTAAGGTAAGTCGCCCAGACAAACGAGCGGTATCATCACCAAGTAAATAAGCTGAATAACCATGAGCGACCTCATGAATAACGATCGACATTATTAGTACAAAAATATAAAATATAGCATCAATAAATTGGACTTGCTCAAACATACTTTATATGATAGCATACAACCACATATGGCAAAAGTTTGCGACATAACAAAAAAGGGTTCAAAAATGGCAGGGGGCTACTCCAACGTTGTTCGTGCCACAAAATTTAACCCAACTGGCATGGTTCGAAAATATCCTAATCTTCAAAAGAAAAGAATATATGTTCCCGAGCTTAAAAAATATTTTTCTTTAACTCTTTCGACAAAAGCTATTAAAACAATTAATAAAAATGGGGCTTATCAAGTCTTAAAA
>CAZHIB010000047.1:0-4746 GCA_964532365.1 uncultured Candidatus Saccharibacteria bacterium | reverse complement strand
GTCAGTTCGTGGTTTGAATTGTTCCCTTAAGTGGGGTAACGAACGCAACCCTCGTCGTGTGTTATAAGTGTCACACGAGACTGCCCCGACCCGAGAACGTAATTACGAATTAGTAATTACGAATTACGAATGTAAATGCAGAAATGTATTTTAATTCGTAGTTTGTAATTCGTAATTTTTAATTGTTTTTTCAGGTCGGGGAGGAAGGAGAGGATGACGCCAGGTCAGCATGTCCCTTGATACCTTGGGCTACACACATAATACAATCGCAATTACAACGGGCAGCGACGGGGTAACTCTGAGCGAATCCTAAGAAAAATTGCGCCAGTTCGGATTGGGGGCTGCAACTCGACCCCATGAAGTTGGAATTACTAGTAATCGCGGGTCAGATATACCGCGGTGAATACGTTCTCAAGTCTTGTACTCACCGCCCGTCAATTCAAGGGAGCCGGGAGTGCTCGAAATCTCTCCATACGGAGGGCCTACAGTAAGCTCGGTGACAGGGAATAAGTCGTAACAAGGCACGGGTAGCGGAAGCTGTTCGTGGAATAATTCAATTTGAAATCGATCTCTCGTTCTTTGTAACGAGTCGATCTTATTGAGTCGATATTGTGTTGCTCAATTGACAACACAATAGACAATGATTTTAGTCTCAAAATAAATCTGACAATAGGGAAAGACCATTAGGACGGAACAATAGAAAAAATATTTTTCTTGAAATTATGATTTAATAAATACTTATTTAAATAAACCTCCACACCCATATTTTTATTGCAGGCAAGGCCTGCGTTGAAAACTATAAAAATATAGGTGTGGAGGTAAAAGATAAACAAAAAATCTCTCAAACATTGTTTGAGAGATTTTTTGTTATGTGCTTGAGCCAGCGGGTGCTAAACTCCAACACAATTGCATATGTGAGTGCAGCCGCTGGCTTAAACACACAACGGCTACATATATAGTATATCAATAAAAAACATAAAATCAAAACCAACACAAAACCCCCTAACCGAAGTCAGGGGGTTTTGCTATGCAATTGCTTTGATAAAATAATTTATATCAAGCGTTGGAAATTACTCACTGGTGGAAGTATATCAGATTAGAATGGTATTGTCAAGCTTTAAAGATTTTGATACAATGCATAAGGTTTGTATTTTGATAGATGCGCTTCGACCTTGGTCGGAGTGAGGAAAGTCCGAACACTCAGTCTATTAAATTAGATAAGTGTAGTGGGTAATACCCACCACGAGTAATCGTAGAGGTGCGAGCAGTGACGCTCTAAGCGAAAGCAAAGAGAGTCCATATGAAAATGTGGATTAATCCTTAAGGTAACTTAAGGGGTGAAACGGCTAAATCCTTACATGGGTGCAAGATCGTGTTCCGACCCTGGTCGGAAAGAATCGCTTGAGTCCGAAAGTAATTGAGGACCTAGATAAATATCTATCATTTTGCTTCGGCGAAATTACAGAATTCGGCTTATAAATACAAATTAATTATATGAAAAACACCTTGTCCAAAGCAAGGTGTTTTTCATATGTAAAAAATATTTAACTATTTATCTCAAATGAAAATTTAATATAGTTATTTTTTGAAAAATAATTTTTTATATTTAAAATTTATTTTTCAAAATTTTTGTACAGGATTCTTAATTTTCTAATTTGCAAAACGAAAATAAAATTGGAAGTTATCCACACTTTTTTGCAAAAAAGTATTGCAGTAATTTTATTTATATTAGATAATATATGTGTGAGTGTGATAAATTTTTTTTACAAATATTTTTTTAAAAAAATATTTGTAAGGTCGTGATGTCACACATCCTTTAAAAATAATTTTTTTAAATATATGGCAGCAAAAAAGAAAGCAAAGAAAGTAGTTAAGAAAGCAGTAAAGAAAGTAGCAAAAAAGAAAAAAGCTACAAAGAAAAAGAAGTAATATTTTTTTATCTTAAAGGAAAGTCCCCTCTCTATCGGGGATTTTCTTTTTGTCTAATTAAAATAAATGCTTCTGATTTATCGTAGGAACTTAAGTGTTTATTTACTAGCAAAATTTACTTTTGAGTGTTATTATAGAAGGATTATGGGAATATTAACGAATATAATAGGGACTGAAAGCAGTAGGCTAATAAAGAAATGGGCTCCTCTTGTCGATAAGATTAATTCTCTTGAGAAAGAAATACATAAATTAGAAGATACTGATTTTAAAATAAAGACAGAAGAATTAAAACAAAAAATAAGAGATGGAGCAAATTTAGATGATTTATTGCCAGAGGCTTTTGCTTTAGTAAGAGAAGTTTCTGTTCGAACTCGCAATGAGCGTCACTATGATGTCCAGCTCATTGGAGGTATTGCACTTCATAAAGGAAGTGTTGCTGAAATGAGAACAGGAGAAGGAAAAACTTTAGTTGCGACCTTGCCGGCATATTTAAATTCTTTAACTGGTCTTGGAGTTCATATTGTGACCGTTAACGATTATTTGTCTCGTCGTGATGCTGTTTGGATGGGTCCAGTTTTTGCGATGCTTGGTATTAGTGTCTCGGTTGTTAATTCACAGAATACTTCTTTTATGTATGATCCAACTCATTTAAGCAAGGAGGCTGAAGATGGCAGTGAACTTGGTGCATTTAAGGTTTTATATGAAAACCTTAGGCCTTGTACTCGAGCTGAAGCGTATGCAGCTGATATAACTTATGGAACAAATAATGAATTTGGGTTTGATTATCTTCGTGATAATTTGGCCAATAACATAAATGAAGTGGTCCAAAGGGAACATCACTATGCGATTGTTGACGAAGTTGACTCAATTTTAATAGATGAATCAAGAACCCCTTTAATTATTTCTTCTCAAGCTGAAGATAGCGAAGATTTATATTATACCTTTGCTGATATTGCTAAAAAATTAAAACCTGAAGAAGATTATACTGTTGATGAAAAACTTCGAGCGATATCATTAACTGATCATGGTATAACATTATCGGAGGACCTATTGGGCATTTCAAATATTTACACAGAAAAAGGAATTAAATATGTTCACCATTTAGAGACAGCGGTTAAAGCTCGTGCTTTATATGAAAATAATAAAGATTATGTTGTAAAAGATGGCGAAGTTATAATTGTCGATTCTTTTACGGGAAGATTACAACCTGGACGACGTTGGAGTGAAGGACTTCATCAAGCGATTGAAGCTAAAGAAGGTGTTAAAATTGAGAAAGAAACAAGAGCTGTTGCTTCTATAACTTTTCAAAATTATTTTAGGTTTTATCAAAAGTTATCAGGTATGACTGGGACGGCCGAAACATCCAAGGAGGAGTTTTTGAAAGTTTATGGTTTGGATGTTGTTGTGATTCCAACCCATCGAGCAATAAATAGAAAAGACTATAATGATTTAATATATCAAACTGAAAAAAATAAATTACTCGCCGTGGCCAGTAAAGTTAAGGAATTAAATGAAAAAGGTCAACCGGTTTTAATCGGAACAGTTTCTATTGAAAAAAATGAACTTTTATCTGCTTATTTAACTCAGGCTGGAATTCCACACACTGTTTTGAATGCTAAAAACCACGAACGAGAAGGTGAGATAATTGCAAACGCTGGAAGACTTGGAGCAGTCACTGTTGCGACTAATATGGCTGGTCGTGGGGTTGATATTAAATTGGGCGGAGTCCCATATGATAAGGAAAAATACGATGAAGTGAAAGCCTTAGGCGGATTATTTGTTATTGGAACGGAGCGTCATGAAGCCCGTCGAATAGACAATCAGCTTCGAGGACGATCAGGTCGTCAGGGAGATCCGGGTGCAACTCAATTTTATGTTTCCCTAGAGGATGATTTAATGAGAATTTTCGGTTCAGACCGCATTAAATCAATGATGGGTAAACTTGGTGTTCCAGAGGATCAGCCGATCGAAAATCGTTTTATTTCAAATACTTTAGAGAATGCTCAAGCTAAAATTGAAGGATTTCATTTTGATTCTCGAAAACATACCCTTGAATATGATAATGTTATGAATCATCAAAGAAAAGTTATTTACGAGAGACGAAGAATTATGCTTACTGGTGATTTCGTGGCGATTGAAAATTTTCTTAATTCTTTAATGACTGAATATCCAAAATTAGAAGAAATCGTTAATCAAAAAAGATCGGCAATTGGAGATGCAATGTTTTTTGAAACAGTTCGTCGGATAGCCTTATATACAACAGACACGCTTTGGGTGGAGCACTTAGAGACAATGGAACATACTCGTAGTTCAGTAAATTTGCGAGCCTATGGACAGCGTGAGCCTCTAATTGAATATAAAAAAGAAGGCTTGCGTTTATTTAGAGAATTAGAATTAAATTTCAAAGAGCAAGTATATTCTTTAATTAGTAAAATTAATGTTGATATTAAAGATAATAGTGAGACAGAAATTGTTGAAGAGCGTCCAGAGCTTATATTAAGCTCCTCAGATGGGTCAGATACTCCTGCAACTGTCAGGAGAGAGTCAAAAAAAATTGGCCGTAATGACCCATGCTCATGTGGCTCTGGCAAGAAATATAAGAATTGTCACGGAAAATAAAATATGGAAAGTTTAAAGATAGGAGAAAATAAGGAAAATTTAATCGAAAAAGAGTTGATTGATTTTGATTTTGAGTTGAAACCAACGGAATCAGAGGAAGATTATTTGCATAGGTTAAATTTATCGGTAGGTGAAATTAATCGAAAAAATGACGAAGTTTATAAAAGTAAAAGAGGAGAAGGATCTTTTATTTTAACT
>CAZHIB010000046.1:0-4840 GCA_964532365.1 uncultured Candidatus Saccharibacteria bacterium | reverse complement strand
ATATTATATTTATTAAATCTATTTTTAATAATATCAAAATATTATTCATATGACTCCATATTAATTTCTCTAATGACACTGTGTCTCTGGCAGGAATCGAACCTACATCTATTCCTTAGGACGGAACTGTTCTATCCATTGAACTACAGAGACATGCTACAGGGCATATAATCAAAAAATTATAAAAGCATTCCAATTGGAATGCTTTTATAATACGATAAAATTGTCAAAAATACTACTCTTTAATTCCCAAAAGCTCTACAATCTGAGGTTTATTAAAACCAACAATCAAATTATTATCAATAATAATAACAGGAACACCCATTTGGCCACTTTTCTCTACCATTTCTTTTCTTTTTTCTAAATCTCTTGAAACATCGAAATCTTCATAGACAATTCCTTGTGAAGTAAAAAAATCCTTAGCCATGTGACAAAAATGACAAGTGGGGGTGCTGTAAACAGTGATTTTGCTCATAATTTTATTTAAATCGCAAGCGCTTTACGCCCAAACGATTTTGTTAACTTATAATTTAAACTATTTTTAGTATAACACAGATGTCAAAAATAACACTCTTGACAAGTCTGTCAAGTTTATAAAATAATTTTGTGCGGGATACGAGAATCTCGACTGACGGTCGCTGGTACTTTTCCACCTCACTTCGTTCGTATGGAAAAATCTTTCGATTCTCGTACAAAAGCAAAGCAGTTTGCTTTCTATCCCGCACAAAAATACCTAAAGTTATTTTTTGTGCGGGATACGAGAATCGAACTCGTGCCTCAACCTTGGGAAGGTCGCATCCTACCACTAAACTAATCCCGCCAATTATCTTTTAAAAATCTTTTTAATCCAATTTACAAAACCATGATTCTCATTTTCTATAACTTCTGACTCATTATTTTCTTCATCAACTATTATTATTATCTTTTCTCCCTCTTTGGACACTTGATACTTTTCTCTAATAACTTCCTCTTTTCCTTCTTCTGTTTCTAATTTTAAGGTATTTTTTAATAAATTTTTTTCTCTTTCTTTTAAAGTATTTATTTGGGATAAAATAAGTTCTTTTTTAAGTGAGGTCTCTCTTTCCTTGGCCACTAAATCAATTATTTTATATCCGAAAAAAACCAAAAAACCAAATAGGATTATTAATACAAATGGTGAATGCCAAAATCTATATCGATTTTTCTTGAGATTACTCATAATTAATGATAGTATTATAACATGAATTTCAATTCAAAAAACAAGAAAAAGGTTGAAAGAATATTTGCCGTGGTTTCAATCCTAGTTATCATCAGTATGATTCTACTTTATATGCCAGGAATTTTTTAGGCTAATTATTCGTTCCTCGCATCATCTTTAGAAAAACTTCATGAGAAATATTTATTTTTGCATTTGACTGCATTCTTTTTTTGCCTTTCTTCTGTTTTTCTAATAATTTCTTTTTTCGACTCACATCCCCTCCGCCAACTACTTTACTACCATGCATTAAAACATCTTTACGAAAAGCAGAAACTGACTCAGAAGAAATAATCCGACCCAATGCTTTGCCTTGAATCTTAAAAGCAAATTGTTGTCTAGGAATTATTTCTTTTAGTTTTTCAACTTGTGATTTTGCTTCATCGGCAACTTTCCTTCTTGAAACAACTCGACAAAAGGCCGCCATTGGCTCATCGGCCACTACAATATCAAGCCTAACAACATCAGCTTCTTTATACTCACCAATTTCATAAGAGATAGATGAATACCCAGATGTTATACTTTTCATATCATCAAAAAAATTACGCATTAATTCTCGAAGGGGCATCTCCAAATCAATTGACGAACGATTATCTCCAAAATTATCTGTTCCTCCGACAATTGCTTCGTGGTCATACAAAAAAGGCATTAAAGAACTTATGTATATAGACGGTGTAATAATTTTGACATTCACCCACGGTTCAAAAACTTTGATAATATTACCATCATCTGGGAAAAGATGCGGGGAATAAATAATTTCTTCTTTATTATTTCGAAGTAAAACTTTATAAGTAATAGAGGGCATCGTTACAATTAATTGCAAATTAAATTCTCGATTTAATCTCTCGGTTATAATTTCTAAATGAAGCATTCCTAAAAATCCACATCGATATCCCCTTCCAAGTGACCCAGAGTTTTCTTCTTCATAAGAAAAGGAAGAATCAGATAATCGTAATCGTCCTAAGGCTTGTCTTAGGTTTGGAAAATCATCTTGACTCTCAGGATAAATCGAAGCCCAAACAACTGGTCGTGGGTTTTTATAGCCGGGCAATGCCTGCATTGGTTTTTTAAGAAAAGTAATTGTGTCCCCAACCGAAGCAATCCCTGGTTTTTTTATTCCTGTGACAATATATCCGATTTCACCACCGGCAATACTTTCCCTTGCTTGTTCATCTGGCGAAAAAGTTCCAACTTCCAGTGAAATAAATTTCTCTGCCGAAACAGCAAATAAAAATGCTTCGCCTTTTTTAAATTTCCCGTCCACAACTCGTACATAAACAACAACCCCTCGATGATTATCATATTTGAAATCAAAAACTAAAGCTCGTCCGCTGTTTTGTAATTCATTATTATTATCAATCTTAGGTGGCGGAATTTTATCAATTATTTCTTTTAATAATAAATCAACCCCCTCTCCCGTCTTACCAGAAACAAGTAAAATAGTATCGGGATCAATATCTAAAAGTAGAGCCACTTCCATTTTAATCTCATCGACTCGAGCCAGAGGTGAATCAATTTTTGATAAAACTGGTATAATAACAAGCCCAGAATCACGTGCCATTTGCAGAGTTGTAAGAGTTTGCGCTTGAACTCCTTGAGTCGCGTCTACGAGCAAAATTGAGCCTTCTACGGCCTTTAAAGCTCGTGAGACTTCATATGAAAAGTCTATGTGGCCAGGTGTATCAATCAAATTTAATATATACTTTTCTGTCTTTGAGTTTCCATTCGTAATTCGTAATTCGTCATTCGCAATTTCTTGCTCATATTCCATTCTAACTGGCTGCATCTTAATAGTAATACCCCTTTCCCTTTCTAATTCCATAGAATCAAGAACTTGGTCTTTCATTTTTCTCTTTTCTATTGTTCCTGTAACCTCTATCATTCGATCAGCCAAAGTGCTCTTGCCATGGTCAATATGGGCAATAATTGAAAAATTACGAATAAATTTAACGTCTATCATGGTTCCATACTAGCAAAAAAAGGCTGAAAACAAAAGCTCATGTCAAAAAACCCTGTAATTGAGTAAGGTCTTAATTGAGTAAGGTCTTGCCTTACTCAGTTTATAGTTTGCCTTGTTCGGGAGCCACGACTCGCTTACGCCAAAATTTACTTCGAAGAGCCTGGGCAATATCAATATATTCTTTATTTTTAAGAATAGACAAAACAAAGATTCCAACAATTATTCCCAAAACTCCAGATATAAATCCTTGGAAGAAAATTCCAACTCCAGTAGTTAAGTCAAAAATTCCATCAAGTAACAGAAGAGAAATATATGCCGTTAACCCCATAGAAATTGAACTCGTAAAGCTTTCAATAAACGTTCGAGAGATGTTGATATTGTGATTTGTTAATAAATCTTTTTTAAACAAGAACCAAATTAAAAAGAAATTTAAAATTGATCCCATGGCATAAGCAAGTGGAAGAGCCATCATTGTCGTCCCCGGAACATCTTTAACTCTTAGTATTATTTCTAGGCTAGAAAGAACCGCTGGATAATTTTTAAATATATATACTAAAATTTGGGCAAAAATAATTACCATTACTGAAGAAAATACGTTTATAATTAAAGGTTTTTTTGTGTTTCCGGCCGCATAATAACCACGGACAAATAACAAGACAAGGCTTTGAGAAAAAAGAGAGATAGCAAAAAGTGCAACTGAAGCTGCGGTTAAACGTGTATCAGACCAAGAAAAAGAATCGGACCCCAAGATAACTCGAACAATTTGAGCTCGAAGCACAATCAGTAAAATAATTGCTGGTAATGACCAAAATATTATTTGTCTAGCAGCTAAGACAATTTGGTTAACATAATTGTCCATATCTTTGATGGAAAATGATTTAACTAAAACAGGAAAAGCGGCCACTGAATAAGAAATACCAATAATTCCAACTGGGACTGATTGCAGATTAAAGGCAAATGTAAATAACGAAATTGATCCTTCTTTAAGATTTGAAGCTATAGCGATCAGAAAAATAAAAGCTAAACTATTACAAGACAAGGTTAGAGTTCTTGGAGCTGATATTTTAATTACTTGATATATTTCAGACCAATTAATTTTAAAAATAAATTTTGGTAAAAAGTTATGCTTAATCACCACAGGGACTTGAATTAAAAAGTGCATTAAGGCTCCAAGTATTACCCCGTAAGCAAGTCCATAAATTCCCAATTTTGGATATAAAAAAATAACCCCCAACAGAATCCCAATATTATAAAAAACCGGCGATAAAGAAAAAATCAAAAAATTTCTATATAACTGAGTTACTGTTCCAATCAAATTAGATAACCCAATAAAAATTGGAGACAATAACATTATTCGACTGGTAGTGATCAATAAATTCATCTGATATTCACTAAACCCAGGAACAATATAATTAACAATAAACGGCATAATAATGACAAGAATTAAACTAGCTACAATCATAAAAAGCATGTAGGCACTAAAGACATTATTCATAAACATCTTCGCTTTTTTGAGATTATCATCTTTGTTGTTAATTCTTTCAATTAAAAATGGCATCAAAACAGTAACCGAAGCCAAAGATGCGATTGAGATATATAAAAAATCTGGTATTCTAAAAGAGGCATAATAAACATCTAATATGGGT
>CAZHIB010000045.1:0-4978 GCA_964532365.1 uncultured Candidatus Saccharibacteria bacterium | reverse complement strand
CTTCCGTGTGATTTTCTACATATTTCAATGCAGGAAGACCAATTGCTTCAGCAAGGGCTCCGTCAGATTTTTCCTTAATTTTAACAAACACTTTGAAGTAAAATTCTCTGTCTTCAATTGATTTTGCTTCAAGACTATCCATTACTCTGAACGTGCTGAAATTATCTGATGGATTGATGCTGTCGTTTAGTATCCATTTCGCAAATAATTTTGGATTTATATCAGCAAAATAGTAATAGTGATTAGGATTCCTAAGCGAGTCTTGAATTTCAGTCTTATTTTCAAGATTTGCTTCGCTGCTTATTTTATTCGTGTCGTTATTCTTGCACGCAAATAAAATAGAAATAATTGCAATAACTAATAATCTGTTCATATCGTCGTCTTTACTATAACTGCTAACGTATTTGGGTGTGTTTTTGGGCGGGCGATTGAAACAAGTTCCATATCCCACGCTACCCAGAAACGAAAGTACGAAAAAGTTCGGTTATCAGCCAATGCGCCCGACTAAAATGCACCCTTTGTTAGCAGCAGTAGTTTTGATTTCATCAAAAAGCATTTGGGGAAAATCATTTTCTTGCGCTACAATTAAGATTCTACGCACCATTTATCATCAAATATTTTTCGAGCATCAGTAATCGGTTCGGTAAAGTCTTAGGGATGATTTAAATTTTCTACTCGCAAAAGAGCAGCGGATTCATCCGCCGAGTTTAAAAAGCCATCAGCTTTTTATCTACAAACTATTTTCTGCCGCTGCGTTTTTTCTTGCGAATTTCAATTTCCACGAAATTTAAATTCAGCCCGTTAGCTCAATCGTCGATAGTCTGGGCGACAAAAAAATATTTTAAGTCTTTTGTTGACTGTCCACGAACAAAAATTAATCAAGGCGCACAATTAATTGTCAAGACGAAAAACCAAATCTAAAAATCTCGAAAAAGTGGACAGTCTGCAAACGACTTAATCTCTTCTGCCCCGAATGTCGCTATTGCTGCTAACGGCTGGGGGTGTGTTTTGCGCTGGGGATTGGAACGGAGTTCCTATCCCCCCGATACGCAGTATCGCCAAACCCGATTAGCTGGCTAATCGGGGAGCCACCCAGCGTGAAATACACCCCTTGTTACAGGCTGGCGTTCTATTCTATTAGTCCTACAATCCACTTATCAGTCAGTCCTTTTTCGTCAAATAATTTCTTTGTCAGTTCCGCTTTTTTATTTCCAATCACAATGTCAATATTTGGGTCTCTGTCAATCCAAATCTTGTGTGAGAACATTTTATCAATAAATTTCTCAATTAAACTCCATTTTTCAGTTGGTATATTTCTGAAAAGTATTCTGGAAGATTCATTTGTATCAATCAAATCAAGCTTGTTATGAATCACATTTCTTAGTATTGGAAACCAAGCCATAATTGACCCTGCACGATATATTCTGTCCGCTTTTTTATGGTCATCTGAAATCGAATCTGGATTCCACTTGTTTATAAGGGTTTTCTCGGCTAAGATATTTAGCAACTTCACATTGTTTTCAATTTCTTGATTTCTAAAATCATCTTTACTGTCAATCTCAACATCTAATGGCGGACTGGTAACAAAATATCGAAAATAGTATTTTTTTAGGGAATCACGGCTAATCGCATATTGTTTGCCTGTCTTGTTCTCAGGTGCAATATATGGATGAATTTTATTGTCTTCGTGTTTTAAAATAGATTCTACAATAAACGCTTCAATCTGTTTTGTTGGATTTTCGTCTGTACTGGTCTCCGAATATTTAACAAAGTTGCAAAATCCTTTTTCAGACTTCTTATCTGTTGTTTCAATATATTTCTGCCAATTTACACCATATATTTGAGCAAGCTTGTCTGCGAGAATTGAAGAATAGAATCTCAATTGCTTCAGTTTGTCGTGTGCAACAAGATTTGTTTTCATTAATTTTATTACATCAGGCTCAATAAAAACTTTTGTGTCAAGATAATTTGCACCTGCCCAAATTTTTGCAGCAGCTTTGTGCTGACCATCAAAAACGAAAAGTGGATTATCCCCGTCCACTCTACAAATTGAAGGCTGCAATTGAGTGTTTACTCTTAGATGTCGATATAGATTCCAAAAATGGTCAATTATGAGTGGTCTTGGTTGTAACTCAATATCTGATTCTTCTTTGCCATCATTAATTATATTGGTTACAGGAACTTGTGCATAGAAAAATTTCATATTTGTTATTGGACAAGTAAATACAGGATACTTTACAACCTTCGGCAGGTTTGTCTGTTTACTGTCACTGAAATATTTAACAGATATTTCCTCGCTTTTTTCTTCGTATTGATATTTAACAATGAAGCCATAATTAAGATTAAATTTTGCATCTAAAACATCATTTAGTTTTAACTGTTTTCCATTTTCTTCTTTACTCTTAAATAATTTTTCTATTGATAATTTGTCCCGATATTCTGTCAGCGACATATCCTTTTTTGCAAGATTGTGGTTTTTGCAAACTGGTGCAATGTTATCAAGGGAAGTATCTTCTGTTTTTACAAAAGGGTCGATATGGTCGAAATGAATATTTTTTTCATCGTCAATTGGTTCATTGTCAATGAAGCAATAAATTTTACCATCTTTTCTACGACAGTTTTTTAATAATTCCTGCTTTTCTAATTCAGTAATTTGTCTTTTCATAGTTTAGTCTTTCATTAATGTACGATGTCTTTACGCTTGCCTGTAACGGCTGGGGGTGTGCGGCGAGTTGGAGATTGAAACAACTTCGCTATCCCACGACATAAAGCTACAAAAGAGCGTTGACGTTTCCAAATCCGCCAGACAACCAGCTTGTCGTGCACCCCTTGTTAGCGGTAGTTTTTAATTAAATAGTTCACTTTCTTAAAATTAATATTAAAATAATTATAATAGCCAAAAAAATAAGCAACACTTTAATTTCAAATCTTAAGAAAGGTTTGTGGTCTAAATATGGAACTGTTATTAAGCTAAGATCTTTAGTTAGTTTGTCTACCTCTTCTAAGTCTTCGTTTTTAAAAAAGTATGATTGAGTCGGGTAATTTTCAAGTTGTACACCAATATTTTTATCTTCTCTGAAAAAAGAGATGTTTTTTTCTATTAGCGCTCCTTCAAATTTTGGGATATCTGCCAGTCTAATTTGAAATGAATTTTTTTGGTTTTTAAATTCAAGAGCGTTTTTATAATACTCTGCCTTCTCTTTAATTTCTTGTTCGTAAAGTTCTTGATTTTTTTCTTTTAGAATTCTGGCATTCTCAATATTCATTTCAAGGTCGTTATTCCATCCTTTTTCCTTGATTATTTGTTTTACGGCAATAACAGCTTCAGGCTGATAATCATCTGAAGAAAGGACAATCTTAATAAGTTTGTCCTTATCGTAGTTTTGAAACTTTTCTTTATAATCCATAGTCTTAAAATTACCGCTAACGGCTGGGGGTGTGCGGCGAGTTGGAGATTGAAACAACTTCGCTATCCCACGACATAAAGCTACAAAAGAGCGTTGACGTTTCCAAATCCGCCAGACAACCAGCTTGTCGTGCACCCCTTGTTAGCGGTAGTTTTTAATTAAATAGTTCACTTTCTTAAAATTAATATTAAAATAATTATAATAGCCAAAAAAATAAGCAACACTTTAATTTCAAATCTTAAGAAAGGTTTGTGGTCTAAATATGGAACTGTTATTAAGCTAAGATCTTTAGTTAGTTTGTCTACCTCTTCTAAGTCTTCGTTTTTAAAAAAGTATGATTGAGTCGGGTAATTTTCAAGTTGTACACCAATATTTTTATCTTCTCTGAAAAAAGAGATGTTTTTTTCTATTAGCGCTCCTTCAAATTTTGGGATATCTGCCAGTCTAATTTGAAATGAATTTTTTTGGTTTTTAAATTCAAGAGCGTTTTTATAATACTCTGCCTTCTCTTTAATTTCTTGTTCGTAAAGTTCTTGATTTTTTTCTTTTAGAATTCTGGCATTCTCAATATTCATTTCAAGGTCGTTATTCCATCCTTTTTCCTTGATTATTTGTTTTACGGCAATAACAGCTTCAGGCTGATAATCATCTGAAGAAAGGACAATCTTAATAAGTTTGTCCTTATCGTAGTTTTGAAACTTTTCTTTATAATCCATAGTCTTAAAATTACCGCTAACGGCTGGGGGTGTGTTTTGCGCTGGGGATTGGAACGGAGTTCCTATCCCCCCGATACGCAGTATCGCCAAAACCGATTAGCTGGCTAATCGGCAAGGAACCCAGCGTGAAATACACCCCTTGTTGGCGGTAGTGTATTACTTTATTGTCAATCCTCTAAGAGAAAAATCCTTAATATCTCCAATTTTAACACTTTCACTCAGAATCAAGGTGTTTTCATTATTCATTTTTTCAATTAAGACTTTAAAAAACACATTAGAACTATCATTTATAAAGAACTTTTCTTTAATAGTTCCATTAATCAGTAAATCTTTATTTGGGTTAAACGACCATTCATCCGTTGGACACATTAATATTACAGCGTTCCTCTGTCTGTCAGAAGTGTCAACATTCATAAGAATAGTTATTCTATTATCAATTTTATATTTATTATAATTATTTAAGGCTTCCTCTTTTAATCGGTTTTCGCATTCTATAATTGGGACCCAATACGCTTTGTAAAAGTCAATTTGCCCATTTAGATTAATATCTTTATTGTTTAGTTTTCGATGAAATGAAGTGAGTATTATTGAAGATATATCATCAGGGTGAAATATTCCAAGTTTATTGAAACAATTAACAAGACTTGTATCTCTTTTCCCATAAATCCAATTATTTCGAATCCACAATCCAGTACTAAAATGCAAACTACTCACAGCCTCTTCTTCGGGCAATTTTTTGAATTCATCTTTTTCTTCAGTGTCCCAATTTTCACTAAGGAAGTTTAAAGCTTTATCTATTTCATGTGGAATTTTTGATTGTTCTTTAGTTTCACAACTTACTAACACCTGTCTCTT
>CAZHIB010000044.1:0-5137 GCA_964532365.1 uncultured Candidatus Saccharibacteria bacterium | reverse complement strand
GCCATATTCCAGCAGTTATTAATTTTCACTTCCAATTCTTGAGTTAGCAATTCCTGATCCTTAATACTTTTAAGAATTGCCTCACGTCTCTTAACCAATTCCAGCAATCGTTTCCATTCCTTTTCAATTGATGTTACCTCTGTTTCATCAAGACTTCCGGTAGCTTCTTTTCTGTAGCGGGAAATAAAAGGAATTGTCGCTCCCTCCTCTAACAATTTAACAGTGTTTGAAACCTGTGTTTTACTTATAGAAAGTGTACTGCTAATATGTTTAACTAAAATTTCTGTCATTGTTTTCTGCAAAATGGGTTAATAAAAACTATACTTGCCGGCAGATAGGAACGTGGTGGGTAGAAAAGCTTGTTATCTGCAATAATAGTCTTCAACTAAAATTATAATGTTATTTTTATCATTTTCTACAAACGCGCAAAAAATTAAATCTAATATTGAACGCATTTCATCCCAAGAATCATCTAAGATTTTGAGATTACTTGCCTTAGTTTTTTTTATTTTTTCAATAAATCTTTCTTGTAATTTTTTTTTATCAATTACTTCCCCCTGATATTTTTTTAGATTAGAATCATACCCTGTCCATTGGATCGGAGAAAAATTTTGTCCATCAATTTTTAGAATATCTTGCCCAAAGTATAGTTCAATACTTGCAGCAATACCGTTTATATTCAATGTGACATTCCCTGACGGACCAATAGTAGGATAGTTTTTGAGTAATTCTATTTCTGGTAATTTTAGAATTTTGATATTGGATGGAAGGGAAATATCGTTAAAGCTTTTTACTGCCGCCGCTGCCGCTGTATCATTATCAAAAAGTGCAATTATATTGTTTACAATTCCAGCTCCAGAAAAAGCCTTTGTTATGTTCGCAAGATTACCAACTCCACCACCTAGTTTCGAATCATCAAATTCTAAAAACGAATAATAATCAACAAGGTGAGGATATAAAAGCTGTAGGGATTCTTTCAAAAAAAACGAATCAGTTTTTCCTTCAGTCAATATAATTGTTCTAGCCAGTGAATTATAACCAGCAATCGACATTTGTAAACTATACTCAATAAGATCCTCTTCGTCCTCAATATATTCAGACCAAACTAAATCTGTTACATCATAAATCAAATTATCATTTGGGGTGGCATCTTCTAAAATAATACGCAGTGGGACTTTCATGTCAAAACCCGGGAAGCCGTACCATTGGTTAGAAAGCATATAACCAATTATAGTTTTTTCATGTGGACCTTCATAACATCCATAATAATTTGGTTCAATTTTAGATTGCCTAATTTCATTCAAAGCTTCGAGCCAGATTTTAGGAGTTATGTCAGAAATTAATTCTATTTCCTCACTATATATCTTGCTTAATGAAAAATTTTCTGTTTTTTCGATTTCTCTTTTTTCATCTATATACTCTTGTAAGCTATTCCTTTGTCCTTTAAACCATTCAATAAACGCTTCATTTGCATTTTCCAAAGTATATCCCAAAATATTTAATCTCTCACGAATTATTGTAGCATTAGCTTCATAATAAACAATTTTTAATTGAGGTTCTTCTAATTGAGTTTCTTGATAGTGTTTCAATTGTTTGGGTATTTCTTGATTAGGATCGGATACAACCCGTTTATCCGATGATCTAAATAAACTCATCAATGAGGGGTCAATATCATTCTTTGAAGAACCAATTAAGAAATCTTCAAGCCAACAATGTGCATAACTACCCATTTAATATCTTCCAACTAACAGCCGTGTGCCTAACCAGCCATCTATAAAAAGGAAGGCAAGCTACTGTGCCATATTTTTTAGCAATGCAACTTAGTGCAGTTATTTTTTCGTTGTTACCTGTTATTCTAGTTGTTTGTGCCATCATAATAATTAGTCATCAAATTTAAAGTCGAGTATTCTTATATCTACCCTTGACGAAAGCTTTTTTGTGCTTCCATCAACACTTCCCTCAATTCTTTTTGCTAGTCCGCTTGGTATGCTTTGATAATAAAATATTGTTGTAAAATCTATTGGATTATTATATTTGTCATAAAAGATCACTATGCAATGAATGCTTTTTACACTTCGATCCAATTTATTCTTGATTGATAAAGTAAACGAGTTCCATATATCATGCCAGATAAAATTGCTCCAATCTAATCCATCAGTGCTTTTATCACCTATCATATTAAAAATAGATTTTTCATTTTTAATATTTTCTTTAGCATGCAACTTCTGCAATGGTTTTGTGTTATTTAATAGATCATATAAATATTTGACTGGTATAGCAAAGTTTAAATTTTGACCAGATTTAAAAGATGCGAAAGCAATTCCTATTACTTCACCTTTTGAATTTAATAAAGGACCACCACTGCTACCAGGGGATATGGGTGCAGTAATTTGAATAATGCTATGGCCATCAAAATTGCGAATACTGCTAATTATACCTTCTGAAAATGTTCCTTCTAGCCCTTGAGGGTTACCAACCGCATATATATTCTCTCCAACTTCTAATAAATCAGAATTACCTAATTTGAGTTTTGTTGTTTTTGAATTTGTAACCTCTAGCAGTACAAGATCGTGTATTTCATCTATAGCACTAAACCCCAATATATCAATTTTTGATTTACTATTAACCAATTTTGCATATCCATTAGCTGCGCCTTCTATAACGTGGGCATTTGTTACAATAATATTATCAGAAATAAAAAAACCACTCCCTAACGAAATAGGTTGGTTATTCTTATCTTCCATAACTAATAATACTATTGAGGGGAAAGTTTTTTTTGCGATATCTTGTGCTGTCTGAGCATAGATCATACTATTCAGAAATATTAATAATATTAATATTTCTTTATTAAAATGTCTCACTATTTTTTTCCCATTAGTCTAATAACTTTACAATAGAAAAAGGTCCGCTTGATTACGAGGTTATTAGATAATATTTATTTATTGGAATAATTAATTTTGAATTTGAAAAACTCTTTGATATTGTTATAAATATAGTATGGACCAATTCCAAAACCAATTATACCCCACCAAGTGCCAAAAAGAGTTTTAACAGTTGACTTAAGGAAAATTCTTTTCATGCATTCTGAACAAAACCAACCAGAATAAGTTATATCTGTCCTTCCTACAAAATAACTGACATTCTCCTTAAAATTACAATAGAATACAATTGAATCCCTTTTACAAACCTCACACTTATTTTTTGAATTCATTTATTAGCTATAACGGCATGGTTGATATGGTGAATTCCGTAACAGCAATGCCTCATTTATTAATAATTTATTAATTAGAACATATTTTTTCATTTACCAAATATGCTGCACAACAAACCCAAGTCACTTTGCCAAATATTAATCCCAACGCGTCGGGCAAGTAAATTAATTAAGTAACAACACTTTGAACAAAATAAAAAAATAAAATGTAGGACTAAAAACCTAAAAAACCCCAGCCTTACTTAGCTGTCTGCGTTTGGTCGTTGAGTAAGTTTCATTTAAATAAAGCTTTTGAACCGATCCTTTGGTTTAACCATTCAGCATGCATAATAGATTCATGGTGCTCATTTACTTTTTGAATGATCAATGTAGCATCTTCTTCTGAAAAATTTTCTACAGGATTATTATTTTCATCAACATATAAAGCACTTTGCCTTATTTGTTCTAAAGTCTTTGCAATATTTTTATCAATATGGTATCCATGCTTTACTTTTTCATGGGAACCTATTGCAGCATATCTACTAGCGTAAGAAGTTTTTTCATGTCTTTTAAAGGCTTTATTATATTCATTTTCAGGTAGAATGCCCGTATAATAATCAGCAGCAATTTGAGATTTACCAAGTTCTTCATAGGACATAATTGCAAGTGCTACAGCTCTTGCGTAAGATTTATTTTCTAATAAGAGCTTTGCTTCGCTTAATAATTTCATTGAATTATTTTTGCTTTTTGTAAAAACAGAATAAACAATTTCCGCTTTCTCATGTTCTTTAAACATATCAAGATAAATATCGTTCGTATTTGACATTTTCTGTTTTTCATTGTTTTTTTTATCATCAAACAACAAAAAACATCCTGGCAATGATATAGCTTTTTCTATAACTTCTTTAAAATTCATTTTTTTATTTTACTAACCTAACTATGACTTATACTTCACGGTATTCTTGCAGTAAATTATTTCTATAATTAAAAACATTAAACATAATTACGGTTGGGTATTCATCTCCGGCTTTGCCCCGCCTTCGTTGCATTTCGGCGGTCAGGCTTTAACACACTGTATCTTGGCATTTCCCCTGCCAGCATTGTAGTTATCAGAAAGGGGGTTACATATTGTCAATTCAAAACTAAAATAAATTGTATGCAAACACAATTAACTTTTATAATTAACTCAAATTGATTGTTGTTTGTTATTCAGATTCCCGATCGGGTCGGGAATGACAAGAACACACACAGTTATTCTTTGTTGTATATAACCGGAGTTTTATGTTTCCATTCCTGCCACAATTTATCATTTGTTACCAGCTCTGCCATAAAATTACTGACGTTTATTCTGCTTGTTTTGCCGGAGTCAAAAATGGCACTTCGTATTTTATTATTATGTATTTCATATTCACTCACATTTTCTTCATCGAAAAGTGAATCAGGGCGAACTGCTACCCAATCAATATTGTTTGTTGAATCTAATTTGTAAACAAGATGATCCGCCGCAAGCATATTATCTTTGTGTGGGGGTAATAGAACTTTTAATAACGAGAATACTATCTTTTCCCCGAAGGTGTTTACTTCTCCTGCCTTTCTGTTTGTATATGCGGTTGTGCTCATTAAAATAAACTTTGGCTTCGGTTCCCGCCTAGACTGCAAGGCTTCAATTATTTTAACAACAAAATTAAAAACCAGTTTATGGGGTGGTCCAAGAATACCTTTAAAACTTATGTTGTGACCAAGACAGCAGATAACAGAATCACAATCTTTTACAAGGTCTTTTATTTTTGCAATCTCAAAGTCATTTATATTTCCTTTTATTATTTCAATGCTCTTATCATCTAATATTTGGCCGGGTATAACGGCAGATTCTCTTACAACTATTCGAACCTGAATGTTTTTTTTAACAAGCTGTTGCACTACCAATTTACCGGTTGCTCCGCTCGC
>CAZHIB010000043.1:0-5145 GCA_964532365.1 uncultured Candidatus Saccharibacteria bacterium | reverse complement strand
TTACCATATTTTTGGTTTGGGCTACTTATTATTTTTATCTTATTAGGAGATTTTTATTATAAAAAAACTCCACTTGGTTATAGACATCGTGATATTATGATTGTAGGACTTTTTGTTGTTTTAACTATGATTTTTGGTTTTATATTATATTTTATAGGAATAGGGGAAAAGGCTGAAGATTCTTTGTCTAGAAATGTTCCTATTTATCGTGGTTTTATGTTTGACCGAAATGAATTTTGGTCTCATCCTGAACAGGGTTTTATTTTTGGTCGAATTATTTTAATTGACGGAGATTTAATTAAAATAATTGATCATAAGAATAATATTTGGGCCGTAGAAATGAGTAATGCTTTTGTTGGTCAAAAAGTTAAAATTCAAGAAGGAGAAATTATTAAGATTATTGGAAATCTTGATGAAAATATTTTTAAAGCAGAACAAATACGACCTGGAACAGGAAATAAATTTAATCAAAATAAAAAGATTAATAGCACAATGAGATAAATTTTTGTTTCTATGCGTAATAATAAGTATAAGCGACGACGGTCGTTTATATTATAAAAATTAATTAAAATTGTCTTTTATATTGTAAGTATATAAAGATAATTATGTAAAAGTAAAATGAAAAATAAAATAATGATGAGTGGCCTAATGGCTTTAGTTTTAGGTTTGGGAGTTTCTGGGACGGCTTTGGCTTATCAGGGTGATTATACAAAAAAGGGTCCAAATTATACTCAGGAATTTGAATCACAGATGATAAAAGTGATGACAAATGAAGATTATGAAGGATGGAAAAATTTAATTGAAAATAAGATTGGGAATAAAAGAGTAACAGAAGTTATTAATAAAGAAAATTTTCCTAAATTTGTTCAGGCTTGGAAATTAGCTCGTGAGGGTCATATAAAAGAAGCAAATGCTATTAGAAAAGAGTTGAATTTAAGAACTAATAACGGCGAAAGACCTTATAATGGTGAGAAAAATGGAAGAGGGTTTGGAGGTGGTATGAATAATATAAATAGATAGAATCGTTAAAATTAAAACCGGCTTATTCATTTGAATAAAGCCGGTTTTACAATATTGATATTGTCCTAAATGAGAAGTATAAGACAACAGTACATAAAAGACATGAGTAAGCAAAGAATGCCAGTATTTTTATGTTTGGTATTCCATCCCATTTAGAATGTCCTTCACGGAAATAGATGACCATAAAAATTGGTTCAGCCAAACTCATAGTCATAAAAAAAATTATTTTTCCAACCCAGCGAAGATAATAAATTTTATTGAAAAAATTTTCAATTCTTTTCAATCTATTTATTTTCTTGATGAGTGAATTTCCTTTAATTAATGCATCTTTATGTTCCTTAATCCATTCAATCTTGAAATAATCAATTTTTTGATAATCATAGATAAAGATTAATATTGATCGGAAAAAAAAACTAAACAAGAACATATAAAGCACAGCCTCAAAATTTTCCATTCTTTTGTAAAAAAGATGAAATTCAATAAATTTAGCAACAGAATTTATCATTACTAAAATTACAAAGGCATTAATTAAAGAAAGGATAAATTTGATTTTTTCCTTCATTTTGCACCTCCTTTTTGTAAGAACTAGATTAATTGCTTCGTATATTAACTTATTTACATTTTTTTACAAGAGGTAGAGATTAATGCCAAGATTGTGTCTATTTTAATTAGAATTATTAATATTTATTTTTAAGGAAATAATAAAATAGATAAATATGAATTTAGATTTTTATTCAGTTTGTGATAGTATATGAATTATAGTCTTAATTTATATATAATTTTATGAAAATATATTATAGTCAAGAAACAAAAAAAGCTTTAAAAAATTTCCCTTTTTCTACTCATAGCGTTAAAGAGGAAGTAATCTTATCTATTGTAGTGATTAAAAAAGCAGCAGCTTATGCAAATCATAAAGCAGGCAATTTAAATATAACAAAGAGAGATGCAATCGTTAGAGTCTGTAATGAAATTTTAAATCATAAACACAATGGGCAATTTTTATTGTCGAGTTTTCAGGGGGGAGCGGGAACAGCAATTAATATGAATGTTAATGAAGTTATCGCAAATAGGGCGACTGAAATTCTGAAAAATAAAATTATCATTCATGCCAATGATGATGTCAACGCTAGTCAATCGACTAACGATGTGAATCCTTCAGCTTTAAAAATTTCTACTTATATTTTATTGCAAGAATTAGATTTGAGTCTTGGTTTATTTTTAAATTCTTTAAAAGTTAAAGCTAAAGAGTTTAAAAATGTTCTAAAGCTTGGACGGACTCATCTTCAAGATGCAATTCCAACGACTTTGGGGAAAGAATTTGAAGCATATATAAAAAACATTGAAAAGCATAAAAATAATTTAAGACAAGTTTCAAATTATTCTCTTATTTTAAATTTAGGGGGAACAGCTATTGGAGATTCAATTAATGCAAGCCCCACTTACATAAAAGAAGTTTATGTAGAATTGAATAAAATTACTGGTTACAAATTCAAAAGGGCTGAAAACTTTATGGCTGGAACTAGCAGTCAAACAGATTTTCTTTTAATTTCACAAGCCCTAGTTTCTTTGGTGGTGGAGTTGTCAAAAATTGCTAATGACATCAGGTTGATGTCCTCTGGGCCCAATGGTGGCATAGGAGAAATTATAATACCTGAGTTACAAAAAGGTTCATCAATTATGCCAGGTAAGATTAATCCAATAATGCCAGAATTAGTTAATCAATTGTATTATTTAGTTTCCGGAAACAATATGATGATTGAAAAAGCTTGTGAAGGGGCTCAGCTTGAACTTGGAGTAATGCTTCCTATTATAACTGATAAATTACTTGAATCTTTAAAATTAACTGTTATAACAATAAATCAATTCGACAAGCTTTGTATTTCAAAAATTAAAGCAGATACTGAAAAATGTTTATTCCATCTAAATAATTCTACGGCTTATGCCACCCTTTTAGTCCCTAAATTGGGATATGATTTAGTTTCAAAAATCGTGGAAGAATCAATAAAGACTAAAAGAAAATTGAAAGATATTGTCATAAATGATAAACATTTAACTGAAAGTGAATTTGATAAAATAATTAATAGTTACTTAAAAGTGCTATAATTAAGATACATTATAAATTAATTAAAGCTTCACAAATTATATTATTAATTACCCGTCCACAAAATAGCTCTTCTCGAAATACACACATAAAATTCTACTGAATTTTTGTTATGCTCGTGCCGACGCGCTCTGCAATGTATTTCTCAAAGACTATTTTGTTCCGGCTTTAAATAATTTGTTTCGCTTACAAAACCGTATGAAAAAAGGATATAAGGGGAATATTGAAAAATTAACAACTGAAAATAATAATTTTCGAGAAGTTTTATATACTGGAGAACATACTCAATTGGTTCTTATGAGTTTGCTTGCTGGAGAAGAAATAGGAATGGAAATACATTCTGAGAACGATCAATTTTTTAGATTCGAAAAAGGTAGTGGAAAAGTTATAATTAATGAAACAGAATATGAAGTAGTAGATGGTGATGCAGTTATTGTGCCTGCGGGTTCAAGGCATAATGTGGTGGCTGGTCTTGATGGACTTAAAATGTATACCATATATTCTCCAGCTCATCATAAAGATGGCATCATAAGAACAACAAAAGATGAAGCAGAGAATAATGAGATGGATTTTGATGGAATAACAACAGAAAAATAAATGATTCGTTTTATTTATAAAAAAATTATTAAGCCATTTCTTTTTCTTTTTCCGGCTGATGATGTTCATACTATTTTTCTTAAATTCGGGCAATTCCTTGGAAAATTTTCTATTGTCAGATGGAAGTTAAAATTTCTTTTTTCCTATAAAAATGAAATTTTAAACCAAAAAGTATTAGGAATAGAGTTTGAAAATCCAGTTGGACTGGCTGCTGGTTTTGATTATAATGCTGATTTGATTAATATTTTGCCGTCTGTTGGTTTTGGTTATCATACCATAGGAACGATTACCAATTTATCATATATTGGTAATGCTCGCCCGATGTTGGGGAGGTTGCCAAAATCAAAATCTCTTCTTGTTAATAAAGGCTTTAAAAATAGTGGGATAGATTATGTTTTAAAAAAAATTAATAAAAGAAAAAAAAGAATACCCCTTGGAATAAGTATTGGTTCAACAAATAAAGCTTATTTTAAAATTGAAGAAATGGCAGAGGATATTGTAGATGCTTTTGAAAAAGTATTAAAAGAAAATTATTTTGATTATTTTGAATTAAATATTAGTTGCCCAAATTTAATTAATAGTGAAAACATAGTTAATAAATTTGATAATCCCGAGGGTCTTAATTTATTGTTACTTAGACTTTCAAATTTAAAAATAAATAAACCATTGTTTATTAAAATGTATTTAGAAAAAAACACTGAAGAAACAATGTCTTTAGTTGAAATTTCTTCTAAATATTCATTTGTAAAAGGTTTTATTTTTTCAAATTTAGTTAAAAATCGAAATAATCCTGATTTTGATAAAAAAGAAATTGAAAATGCTGGACGCGGAAATTTTAGCGGTAAACCAACAGAAAAAATAACTAATGAATTAATTAGCGCTGTTTATAAAAATTATAAAGATAGATTTATTATAATTGGTTGTGGGGGGATTTTTACGGCAGATGATGCTTATGAAAAAATAAAAAGAGGGGCCACATTGGTTCAGTTAATTACGGGGATGATATATGAAGGACCAAGTCTGATCGGTAAAATAAATAAAGATTTAGCCAAACTTCTCAAGAAAGATGGATATAAAAATATAAGTGAAGCTGTGGGAGCTTATTATAAATAAAAAACCAGACGAATCGTCTGGCTATAGTTTTTTGGTCGGATAGCATTTCTAGTTGTTGGGATATTCTTTTGACCCCGGATGTTTTTTCATATATCCCTCATAATTTTTTTTAAATTTTTTTTCATTCTGGTCAAAAAACTGGATTACCGGATTCCGGTATTTTCTTTTGATAACTAAAGTTTTTTCAACTCTTTCTTCACGAGAAAGAGGACCGTTTGAAATTAAATGTACATGGCACATATCAAATAATTTTAGGTGAATATTATTTAATGATCATATTACTATTTTTTAGATTTTAGTCAACCCCTTTATTT
>CAZHIB010000042.1:0-5248 GCA_964532365.1 uncultured Candidatus Saccharibacteria bacterium | reverse complement strand
TCTATGTCCACTGTTAATATTACAAATAATAAATCTCTAATATTACCTAATATTAAAAAGCATTTTCAAAACAATCTTTTGTCGCAAGGAAGTAGTTACAATAATTTTTTAGAAAAAATAAAAGAGGTGAGAGCAGAAAGCACTATTCCAATAAAAGCTCAATCATCTGGATTTGTTGCGATTAATTTGCAAAGATTAAAAGTAGCAATTGTTGAAGGACAAAATTTATTCAAATCAAAATATCTTGAGTTTCCTGACACATGTGGATGTATATTAAAAGCTAAGCATGGCGAACTCGTGAAAAAAGGAGATACCATCGCATATGCAAGAATTCACAAAGGGATCAAATCAAATATTCTAGAAAAGATAAAAGATTCTTTTTCCATTAACAATATTATTACTAGAACATTAACTTACGAGGAAGTAATATGAAGAAATATTATACTTGTTTTAATTGTCCAAAGGAAAACAAATCGGAAGAAAGAGAATTGGAAGATTATTGCCCATTTTGTAATAAAAAATATGGCTTTCCATTAATAGATTACCCCAAAACAATAGGTGAGTATAAAATTATAGAACCTCTAGGTAGGGGTTTTTATTCTGCAACTTATAAAGTAGAATCCATAAAGTTTAAAAATAAATTTTCTGTCCTGAAAGTTATTCCAGAAAAAGTTTATAAATATTTCGGCAAAAATTTTAACGAAGAGTGTCAAGAGCATAGTGATGTTGCCGAAGAATCTGAACACATCGTAAAAATTGAAAACTATTTTAATGAAAATGTTAAATTTGGTGGTGAAACATTGGATTGCCATATTGCCGTTATTGAGTTTGTGGATGGTTTTTCAATTGAAGAAATTATCGAAAAGAGTCTCCCTTTAAAAGCCGAAGCATTTACTCAAATAGCCATCGATCTCTTTCGAATTCTATCAGAACTTAAGCAAAAACATAAACGACATAATGACCTGCATGAAGGAAATATAATAATTCAAAAGTTAAAAAAAGAAAATTATAGATTTGATGCTATTGACCCTACTATTAGAGCAAAGGCAATTGATATAAATTCAACACAAGATGGATGTGAAGAATATCCTCCGGAAAAGCTAAGAGATCTTCAGAGAGTCTCAAGAATCATCCGTAAAATATGTCAGCTTGTTCTTGATAATCCAGATAAACTTAATGACTTAAGTTACAGAGCAGCAACCAAACTTCTTGAAATTTCGTTCGAATTAGATACAATAGATCCAGACTATAGATTTCGGGATCCACGTGAAATAATTAATACAATTAAAGCAGAATTTGAAGAAAGTCAATTGGGAAATCCGCCTTGGAGAAAAGAATTCAAGATTAAGCGAGTAAACGATTATTATAATGCTCAAGCACTTGAACCATGGCATGTTAATTATTTGTTTGTAGATCCCGAAGATAAGTGGATGTCTTCTATTAGTAGTCCAGGGCCACAATTAATAACTGGCATGAGAGGCTGTGGTAAAACAATTTTATTAAAATCATTACAGTTTCATGCCAGAGCTGTTCCGCATAAAGAAAATGAACCCCAAAATATAATTTTAAACCGCTTAAAAAATGATGGTTTTGTCGGTTTATATTTATCGAGTAGTAGACTAATTGATATTACAGGAAAAGATGACAAAAATAGACTTGATCCATTTTCGATCTTGTTTATAGGATACTTAAAATCACTTATTCAAACAATTAAACATCTACAGGATATTAAAAAAGATTTAGTTATAAGTAATTATTACAAAAATATACTTGAATTAATTAGTGATGTTATACCAAATGCAGAGTCCTTGAGGTATTCTATAATTAATGATACAAGATTAAATATGGAGTTAGAAAAAATACAAAATTCACTTTTACGTGGAGAGAGTAAATTTAAATTAAAGATAAAACCGGTGTTTGCCTTTGAAAGTTTGGCTAGAGTTGTAAGAAAATCATCACCTCTTTGGGAAAATCATCACATATATTTTCTTCTTGATGATGTTTCAACAAGGTATATAAATAAAGAGCTAATAAAAAAACTTGTTTCACAGTTAATGATACAGAATGAAATGTTTTCATTTAAAATCACATCTGAAGAACACATAATTGCTTATATTCTTCATTCTCCAGGAAATATTGAGAAGGCTAGACCAGGTAGGGATTATAGCTTATTTAATTTCGGATATGAAGTAAAAGAAACAATACATGGTAAATTTTCAAAACACAGAAAAGATTTTGTCGAAGATATCTTAAAGAAAAGGCTAAATTCCAATAAGCTATTTGCACATAGTCTTAACCTTTTTCCAAAAACATTGTTAGGAAATACATCGTTAAAGAATATTGCTGAAAATATTGCAAATTCTTCGAAGACTTCTACCGAAAGAAAACGTGTTTATTTTGGTTTTTCTGCGTTAACAGCGATGTGTGTGGGCGATATTGGGGATATTATCATTCTATATGATAGATTTGTAAACTTAAGTTATAGCAAAAACCAAAAAGCCCTATCGGCTGCTGAGCAAACAAAAATATATTTGGACTTTTGTAGCCATCGATTATACGACCTTAATCGCTTGAAAACAGAAATGCGCCATTATGCCTTGGGTTTTGCAGAGGCATCACACGATCTTTTACTTGAATCTGCAAAAAAAAATCAAGGAATAAATCGTTTACGTCAATACAATTCAATATATATTAATATAACTTCGAATTTAAAAAAAGAGCAGGAAAAATTATTAGAGGAAATTGGAAAAATGATAGACGCTGGAATTTTCGTTCCTGCCGGTTTAGCATTTAGGAGCAAACCTGGTGGAACAAATCCATTGCTGCAATTTTCAATTACTTTCCGAAAGATATTTGGTCTCTCGAATTTTATCGGTTTATCAGAAAGCGATAGGTTCGAATTATCCGGAAAAGAATTAGTTGATTGGCTTCACAATCCAGATAAAGATAAGTGCAAAAGAATATTAATGGCAAACTTATCTAATGTTGAAATTGAAGATAATTCTGTTGACAATGATGATGAAGAAATAGAGGCGCCCTCTTTCAAAATTGTAGATACGACCCCAAAGACAGAATCGATTCAATCTAATATTTTCGATGAAGAAAAATCAGATATTAAAAGAAACTTAGATTTATTTAAATACTCAATGCCTGAAATTCGAAATTTTAAAATAAATGAAAATACAAACTTATTGCAGGTGAATGAACTAATACTAGGACTTGGATTTGAAGAAAGAGCTGTTGAGTCAATTAAACGATATTCGAACAGTATTATGCCCAATATTATAACTTTAGTTCAATACAAAAATAAAGGACATTCAACTGCCATAAGAAAATTATTAAAAAGTTATTTCCCTAAATCGACAATAGAAGAAAGGATTTATGAGGAACTTAGAAATAATTTTGTTGCTTCACCCGGAAAGATTTTTATTGATGTCAGTGGTCTTTCAAAAGCTATAATTTTCAATGCATTAAGATATTCGGTGATTAATAATAGGCACATATATATTTGCCATACTGAAGCCAAATCTTATTATCCAACTGACTCCGAAACTGAGAGAGTATATAAAGCATACGAAAGAGAAGACCACTATAAATTTATAGATGCATTTGAGAAAATATTAGGTGGAGAAAAACCTCCTTTTGCAGAAATCAATCTAATGAAAACCGAGGCTGACGAATCAAGAAATAGAATCCTAATAGCATTCGTCAGACCTAAGAACGAGAGATTGTATCATATGCTTGATAAGAGAGAATTTGATAAGATAGAATTAATCACACCGAAAGAACATTCCAGTAAACGAAGTAAGGTTGCAAAGATGGCTGCCGAATTGGTTGCAAAAAAATTCAACAATACTACTTTGTCAGAGTATGATTCAAACGACATAAGTGGTGCACTAAATTTTTTAACTCAAAAATATCAAGAATATTATGTTAATTTAAACTATAATATGGAAATTGCACTAACTGGGTCTAAAAGACAGACAATCGCTGTCGCAATGTTAAGTTCTGTTTGCAAACTTTCAAAGGTGTGGTATATCAGACCAGATGATGTTGATCCAAAGAGATTTTCTAAAGGAGTTGGAAATACAACATATTTTGAAATAAAACCAAAGTATATATAAAAATTATGATTGACATTTTCCCAAAAACAAAAAGATCACAAATAATGTCAAAAATTAGAGCAAACGATTCAATTCCAGAAGTTCTAGTGAGAAAATACCTTTTTTCTAAAGGATTCAGATTTAGAAAAAATATGAAATCACTTCCTGGCAAACCGGATATTGTTTTGCCTAAATATAAAACAGTTATTTTCGTTAACGGTTGCTTTTGGCATGGCCATAAAGGCTGTAAGGCCGCGTTGTTACCTACTACTAGAAAAAATTTTTGGGAAAATAAGATAGATGGTAATATTGTTCGTGATAAAGCAAATATTAGAAAATTGAGAAAATTGGGATGGAGGGTTATTATTATTTGGCAATGCAAGTTAAAAAATATTTCAGCTCGCAATAAGACCTTTAATAAATTAGTTAACAATATTATTGAGAATGATATTTCGTTATAAAAGTGAAATAAAGCATGTTTGGAATCTTCCATAAGAAAAAATGCGAAATGGCTGATAAAAATATTAAGTGCTATATTAATTTGCAGTTCAGAGTTGACTTTAAGGTGGTTCGTATAATTGGATTACAAATTGAGTTATATAAAAAATTACCATTTAAGAAATTTAACCCTGCTTATTCTAATATACTTCTTCAGTTTTATGACTTTTTTCTCAAGGCACCGCTCCGTAATCCTTATCCGTTACGGGTTTGCATGCGAAGGCGTATTTCGGAATTCGTATTGGCCATTCTAAAAGTCGTCCTTTTACTCCCCCAAAACCGAAAATAGTTTTTTGTAACTTCACTGTTTATCAGTATCTTATCGATGCTCTCGGTCATTTATTGAATATTTTTTTCATTCGTATATTATATTTGTATAGTGCAATTCCCGTTCTTTGATATTGTCGTCATTAATTTCGCTGCTAAGCATCATCGGCGTTAAAACACCTGAGTCTCTTATCCAATCCGTTTTTTCCCGCATACGGTGTTATCGGCTCTCTATATTCGTATTAGACACTATCTGACACTTTTTCGGCACGTTTTCAGAAAATTTTCGAATAAGTTATTGTTTTTCCAATTACGGAAGAAAAAATTTTGACACTTTTAGTGTCAAATCTGATACTTTTTGACACTGACCTGTCACGTTT
>CAZHIB010000041.1:0-5667 GCA_964532365.1 uncultured Candidatus Saccharibacteria bacterium | reverse complement strand
GATATAAAGATAGAAAAAGAAGGAGAAATAAAAGATCCTACTACTATATGGCAAGCGGATATATTTTTTAATATTTTAAGCCTAAATTAATTATATGGATGAATTTTTAAATAAAACAAAAAATCAAATAAAAAACTTAAACTCACTCAGTAAAATTAATCCACATAAACATTGGCGATATTTAGTGAATATATTTTTTGTTTTTGTTTTTATGCTGATTTTGTCAAGTTTTTATCTTATGTATCAAATAAAAAATCAACAAATTTATCAAGTTAATCCTTCCTCAGGCCAAGAAGCAGTTTTGATTAACGAAGAATTACTAGAGAAAGTTAGACAATCTTTTAATGAAAAGTTAATCACCCAAGAAGAAATAAAAAATGGTTTAAGATCCTATGTTGATCCAAGTTTTTAAAATGGTGCCCTCGCGAGGAATCGAACCTCGAATAACGGCTTAGAAGTCCGCAGTTATATCCATTTAACTACGAGGGCGGGGGTTTATGTCAGGCACTGTGCGCGATGAGGGACTTGAACCCCCGACCTTCCCGGTGTAAACGGGTTGCTCTACCAACTGAGCTAATCGCGCATATTTATTTGTATTTTTTTATTAAATCCAGCGGGCGTATGTCCCACGGAAGGATAAGTGCATAATAGCATACTTTCATTATATTTCAACTATATGCTAGTATAAAAATTATGAAAATAAAGATTTTATATGAAGACAAAAACATACTAGCTATAGATAAACCAGCTGGAGTTATGGTTCATTCTGATGGGAAAAATAGGACAAAAACAATTGCTGATTGGCTTATTTTAAATTATCCAAGCATAAAAAATGTTGGTGAATCATTTATTATAGAAAGGACTGGGGGCAAAAAAGACAAAATACTACGTCCGGGAATTGTTCATCGTTTAGACAAAGAAACATCGGGAGTTTTACTCATAGCTAAAAATCAGAAAACTTTTCTTGATTTAAAAAATCAATTTCAAAATCATAAAATAAAAAAAGTTTACCGAGCCTTTGTTTATGGCCATGTCTCTGACCCAAAGGCCTCACTTGCAACAGGCCGAAGGGGAGTTATTAATGTTCCGATTGGTCGGTCTCAAAAAGATATAAAGGCTTACACTGCGGGTAGGGGGGCTAGAGAGCCGTTGAAAGAAGCCATAACTGAATATATTATTCTAAATAGATTTACTGATCTTAGTGCTTCACCGAGTCGAAAATTATTAAACCAAGATAATAAATTTTCTTATATTGAAGTATATCCAAAAACAGGTCGAACTCACCAAATTCGAGTTCATATGCGTTATATAAATCATCCGATTGTTTCGGATCCAATTTATCGGGGAGATAAAGATTTATCTCTAGGTATGAAAAGGTTGGCTTTGCATGCCATATCTGTTACTTTTGCCTTACAAAATGGAGAGTTAAAAACAATAGAATCTCCATTGCCGGTTGATTTTAAAAAGGTTATAAAAAAATATTTATAGTAAAAGAGGTCTTATTTTGCTTTATTTAAAGAATTTGCTAAATATGACTATATATGATAAAGTACAACCCATGGAATTAACAAAAAAACAATTTACCTCAGTTGCTCAAGACGACCGAAAAAAGCTTGATTTTAAAGCTGGTGATACTGTCCGTGTTTGGAATAAAATTATAGAAAAAGGCAAAACTAGATTACAGGCTTTTGAGGGATTAGTTCTTTGCCGTAAGCACGGAACTGAAGCTGGAGCTACTTTTACAATTAGAAAGGTTGCTTCTGGAGTGGGGGTTGAACGTATTTTTCCTCTTTACTCTCCTAATATTGATAGAATTGAAATTATTAGACAATCGAAGACTCGCCGAAGTAAGTTGTATTACATAAGGACAAAAGCTGTTAAAGAAGTTAAGAAAAGATTGAAGAGTGTTACTCTGTCTGCCAAGAAAGAACCAAAAGAAATAAAAGAACCCGAAAACGAAGCAGAAGTAGTTAAAACTGAAGAATAAAATTTACCATAAACAAAAAAATCCATTTCACAAAAATGGATTTTTTTGTTAGAATTTTTTAATGCCCGGGTGTTGAAACTGGTAGACATTTATCCTTGAGGTGGATAAGCCCGTAAGGGCGTGGAGGTTCGAGTCCTCTCCCGGGCACACTTAAAAAGCCGAATTCTTTCCTATGTTATGCAAAAATTATTTTGTAGTATAATAAAAGTATGTTAAATATCTTTCTTTATATTTCTGGATTTTTTTTATTTTTAATTTTTTTTGTAATTTTCTTACTTTTTATTTTGTGGATAGTTGATAATTTTAGAAACCAGGTTCCTTTTATTATGACCCCAAGATCTGTTTTAAAAGATATTGAAAAGGCTTTAGAAATAAAAGATGATAGTGTTGTTTATGATTTAGGATCAGGAGATGGAAGAGTTCTTATTTTTTTGTCAAAAATAAAACCAAAAGCAAAATATATTGGTATTGAGAATGGCATCTTTCCTTTTTTGTTGTCTAAAATAGAAATTTATTTTAAAAAAGAGCAATCAAATCCAAAAATCAATATTTTGAAAAAAGATTTTTTTGAGCATGATTTATCAGACGCAACTCATATTTTTATTTACTTATATCCAAACGTCATGGATGACTTGTTGCCAAAATTCGACCGTGAACTAAAGAAGGGAACTAGACTGGTTTCACTTTCTTTTCAGTTTACAAATAAAAGACCAAGCCTAGAGATAGATCTAAATAGAAATAAATATAAGTTGGGACGTAAATTATATGTTTATGATTTTTAATTTTTAACTTTATTTTAATTTTAGAGTATAATAATAATATGATAACTGAAGAATTAGTCTCTTATATACAAAAGCAAACAGTAAAAAAGACCCCCAAAAATATAATTGTGGACAATCTTTTAAGGGCTGGTTGGCGTAAAGAAGATGTTGATGAAGGATTTTTAACAGTAGAGAGTCAAGAAAAAAATACAGAAATTGAAATTTTTAACCAAGAATTACCTAAGGGAGAAGAATCGCAAACTGAAATAATTTTAAATAAACCAGAAGAGTCTCCAAAAGTTTGGATTCCAATGGGTATGCCGGTTAAAGAAAAAGAGCCGGCTGAAAATTCTATTTTAAACACAGAATTAAAAGAATCCTCTAAAAAAGTTGAGACAATAAATCCAAAATATTTTGATACAAAAGAGGAGCTTATCCCTACTTTGATTCCTAAAGTCAAACCTCCAGAGGTTATTTTACCTGAAACAGAGATCAAGAAGGAGGATGTTTTGGCTGTTAATAGTTTAAATACATCAATTAAAAAAAATTCTTTAGCTAAAAATTTACCACAATCGGCCATGCTCTCTTCTTATAAGAGTGATTTGTTGTTAGTAAATAGAAAAGAAGATGAATTATCTCATCCGAAGAAAAGAAAAAAACTAAAATCTATTATTTTTATTTTGATATTAATTTTAACGGCTAGTTTATTTTGGTATTTTGCAAACGGAGATACAAATTTTTCATTTATCAAAAAAGACCCCAAGGTTTTACTTTTAGATAATTCAAAAAACCTATCTTCTTTAAAGTCATATAAAACAGAAACAATAATAGAAATATCGTCTCCTTCTTTTTTTGACATTTCGTACGGACTTGTTAGTGGAGAAGCTATTTCTTCTCGAGAAAAAGATTTTTTAAGAGTAGATATTTCTGGGGTGATTAATCAAAATGAAGGTGACATTTTTTCTGATATAGCTATTATTGCCAAGGGTTCTATTTTGGAAAACAATGTTTTTTCAAATATAAAAAACGATGGAAAAAATTTGTTTATTTCAAATTCAAGTTTTGATCAAATTTTAAAAGACGAAAGTTTTTATTCCGGCTTTATTCAAATGAATAAAAATCAAATTAATTCAATATCTTCCTTATTTTCACCTAAGTTAGAATCAAAATTAAATAAAGTAGATATCTATAAAGTATTATCTGGTGGGTTAGTCTCATATTTGAATGATGAAAATTTAATTGAATATAATGATTTAATAAGCAAGGCCCAAATAATAGAAAAAGAGGAAGAAATTATTAAAGGAGTTGAGACTTACCATTATTCTATTAATGCTAACTCACAATTATTTAAAAAACTTTTTGATAAAATTTCCAATAATTTTACTCAAAATCTTTCAAAAGAAGAAGCCAATAGTCTAGAGTTAATTTTAGGATCAAGCACAATAAATTTATTTGAGGTTTGGATTGGAAAGGGAGATAATAATATATATCAATATAGTTTTGATGTTGATATTCCACTCTCAAAAATTATTAGATTTAATGATGCTGGTATTGGAGATAGTAAAATAAATCTTGTTTGGAAAACAACATATTATGATTTTGATATTATAAATAATATAATAATGCCAGAAGATTTTATTCCTGCGACAGATTTTGCTAATTTAATTAAGCAGACTAGAGTTAAGAATGAAATTATTTCTTTTGGTAAATTAGCTTCAGCTTTATCTAAAAAAGATGGTACTTATGGAAAAAATTCAAATTCAAATGGTGATTGCATTAATCCAGTCTCTGGCTCATTGTTTTCACCTCTAGGTCACACTAAGAAGTCGGCAGAAGAAATAAGTTCCATTTCTTTGTTTTTGAATAAAATATTAAATGAAAACAACGAAATGGGTTTCTGTTATTCTAATTCAAAAGCTTGGTCACTGACTGTTCCAGTTCTTCATAATTATGAAGAGACTTTACAGGAGGCAGAAAATATAAAATATTATTTTTGTGTTGACAGTACTGGAGAGAGTAAAGAGTTGATTGACCCCCCAACAGGAGTAATTTGTAAATAAGGAATTTAGATTATTTTTATTAGGCCTAGATTTATGGGTCTTTTTCTGGTATAAAGATGTAATCACTCTAATAATTTTTATTTGGAGTTGTCATGGTGCCTATAGTGTAATGGTTAGCACTAGAGTTTGTGGAACTCTCAGTCAGGGTTCGAATCCCTGTAGGCACCCCATATAAAAAAACCGCAAAAGTGGTTCTTTTTAATATGGGGTGCCTAAGCGACTAAACTGCTTTAGTCGCGTCAGGGATTTGAAAACCTTGAGTTTGTATTTTAAAATAAAATTTTAAAATACGTGAAAGGTGTACAGAATCTGTAAGATTCGAAAAGCGTACTCGCGATCCCAGTAGGCACCCAGCGTTTTAAACCTTATAAAAAAAGTTTTTTGTACCCTTAATGAGATTCGAACTATGATATAATCTTGATATGGAAGAAAAAGAATTTGAGCAATTAGTTGCCGAAGCGATTTTAGCTTTACCTTTGGCTGGTAAAAAAGCCATGAAGAATGTGGTTTTTCTTGTTGAGCCAGAAGTTAGGAGTCTAAAACCAAAAGAAATAGGAATAAAAAGAGGCCAATTGTTGCTTGGTTTATACGAAGGAGTTTCAAAATTAAATCGGGGCACAAATTATTCTTGGGTTTTGCCCGATAAAATTACTATTTTTCAAAGTCCAATTGAAATGCTCTCTGGGGGTGATCCTGTAAAAATTAAAGAGATGGTTTTTGATGTTGTTCGTCATGAAGTCGGGCATCATTTGGGTTTTGATGAAGCTGGCATTCGAGCTTATGAAGCCAAACATAAGAAGTATAAATATAATAGAAAAATTTAAAAAAAGAAGGGATTAAGGGATGTGGGATATAGAAA
>CAZHIB010000040.1:0-5742 GCA_964532365.1 uncultured Candidatus Saccharibacteria bacterium | reverse complement strand
TCTTGAAAATCCATTGGAGGAATAGGTACAATCAAAGGTTTAACTCCTAATTTTTTATAAACCCAATCAATTGATGGTAATAAAATATCTTTGGTGAATTGACCATGCCCTCCATCTACCAAAAAATTTTCAAATAAAATACCGTGACAAACATACAATAATAAATCTTTTTTATAATAATCTTGGGCCTTCCCTCCATTTCTATTTAACCATTCAGAACCATCATAAAATATAAAATCATTTATATTGTATTCATACACTTCAAAAAGTTTTTTATGAAAATCAATTAATTTTTCACCCCAAAGTGTATATACTTCTTTTAATTTCTTACCATCATATTTATTAAAATCTACTATAAGAATTTTTTCTTCAATATTATTCCCATTTTTATTAAAATGATCACTGTGTATATGTATTTGGCCTAATGAATATTTAAAATAATTTTTTGAAACAAATTTATCATTATGATATTCATAAAATAATGTTTTTAAATTATTACTTTTAGTTAATTCAATAAACCATCTTGCATCATAATTAGGAGTAGCAACTTGTTTACCAAAAATACCATATTTAGCAATATTTTTTAATGGTTCTGGAATATCTCCTTCTAATAGTTCTTCCACTTTCTTAATTAATTCAAGATTTTTTTGTCTTTCTTCTAAAAGTAAAATTGCTTTTGACAGTGGAGTATAAATAGTTTGATTGAAGACATCTTTATCCGACATTATAATCCTATGGTTTCTTGTTAAAACTTTTTCTAGCATATATTATTATCTTTAAATATCAAATTCAGATGAAATAAATGGTTCGACACATACACCCTCTAAAATATCTTCTGTGGTGCATTTTGTTTTAACACATTGAATCGTACCAAGACTACAGGCCTCTTTGCAGTCTTCATTTTCACAAGCTGAAAAATCTCGAGCTTTTATCGTGTATTGATGATAATATGAAAAATTATTTGGAGGACATATGTCCGGTTCATTCTCACAGTCACGGAAAAAACATGTTTCCATCTCTGGGTTACACTCTGTTTCTATAAAAAAATCATAATTCTTTTTAAAATATAAAGAATAAAATGAAGTAATAATTACAATTAGAACACCAGCCAATAAAACATATATAAAAAAATTACTTTCCTTTTTATTTTTTTCTGGAGCCATATTATTTATATTACCATATTATTAAGTAAATAAAAATATACTACCAACAATCATAATAATAATTGCAATTATTTTTTGAATTAAGACTTTATGAGATATATTTTCTTTAATAATATGTGGAAAAAACTTAGTTCCAATTATTATTAAAATTAAAACTATTGCCGGTTGAAAACTTTCAACTAAATAGACCATTGCAACCGGAGCAAGAAGTAGAGCAAAATTTGTCAGCAAATTTCCAAAAATAGTCATTAATTCACTTACTATATTTATTATAAAAATCTTTTTACCTCCTGTTCTATTCATGTGCATAAATTCCTTGCGATACTTAGGCACAAACATATATAAAATAAGGCCAATTCCTCCAAGACCAATATATTCCCAAAATGAAGAGACCCAAAAATCGCCTTCAATTGTTACATATTTAAAAATTATACCTGAAATAGCCACAATAATAGAAGCCGAGAGCATATAAATTATTATTTGCTTCTTTATTCCTCTTTTTTCTTTTTTTTCAAAAAAATCTATTGATATCAGAATTAAGCCTAAAAATACAACAAGAGAGCCCAATATTTGATGAAATGTTAATGTTTCTCCCAAAAAAATATATCCTAGAATATATCCAAATATTGGGACAGTCAAAAACCAAGGAACTATTACTGAAATATTCTCTATTTCTATTGCATATAAATATAAAATAATCCAAACAACAGATAAACCACCTGCAATAATCAATAAAAATTTGTCTAAAAAAATAATATTAAAAACATTTGGAGTAAGTATTCCAATCCCAAGTGCAATAAAAATACCAATTAAACTCGAAAATAAAACAAGACCACCAGAGGATCTTTCTTTTTCTTTAACAGAATATTTAGCAACAAGAAATTGATCAGCAATATTTACAATTGCCCATAAAAATGGAGCTCCAAGTGCAATAAAAAACCAATTCATATTAATTATTTTTTTGACTCTTAAGTGTTAATAGACAAAGCTTGTATAATATTCGAGCTCCAACATTTCCATCCCAATCATCTTCTCCTGGGGCAACTTCACAAAGATCAAAACCAATTATCTTTTTCTTGGCAATAATTAATTCTTCTAAAAGAAAAACAATCTCTTCAATTGTAAAACCGCCAACAACTGGAGTTCCAGTATTTGGGCTTAGATATGGAATTAAAGCATCAATGTCAAATGAAATATAAACATTATTTGGTAATTTTTTAACTATTTCACTAAATTTCTTCTTTAAAGTCTTTCCAGAAAAAATATCTTTCTTGATTTCATAATCAGTAAAAAGTGATATTCTATCTTTATTTTTTTTAATTAAATCAAATTCTTCCTCACAAAAATCTCTAACTCCAACAGAAACTAATTTAGAAATATTTTTTATTTTTAGTGTATTAAAAAATATTGAGGCGTGTGAATATTCTAAACCAAGATAAGCATCTCTTAGATCAGCATGAGCGTCAATATGTAAAATACCAAAATTTCTATATTTTTCAGATAAAGCTTGTAAATAACCAAGTGGGACACTATGTTCCCCACCTATAATCCCAACAATTTTGTTATCATTTAATAATTGTTTTGTTTTTTCTTTAACATAATTATTAATTTTAATACTTTCACTATTAATTTGATTTTGTAACTTTTTATCTATAATTCTTTTATTATATTTTTTTAAATAATCAATAGTCTTTTTTGAAACTTCTTTATTTTTATTTAAAATATCAACTGGAATATTCTGCATTGCGATTCCCTCTTTCCATCCATTTGGATAAAGTGGATCAAATAAATCAACTTGCCGTGAAGCATCTAAAATTGCTTGAGGTCCAAGCGCCGCTCCTTGTCCATAAGAAACTGTGGCCTCCCAGGGCACTGGAACCAAAATAAGCTTTGATTCTTCAGGCTCAAATGGAAATCCGAAAATACCAGGATACAATGACCCGCTATCGTTTGGATTAAAGTTTTTTATTTTTTCTTCTAAAACTTTTTTATTATTTTTCATTATTAAGCAAATTTATTAATTAATCGGTTAGCCTCAATCGGACTTTCTTTGCATTCAAGAAGGGCCTCGAGCATTAGTGGTACAACAATTGTTGCATCCGATTCAATTACAAACATTGGTGTGTCTTTTGTTAGTTTATCCCAGGTTATCTTTTCATTTGGAGTTGCTCCAGAGTATGAGCCATAAGACGTTGTTGAATCAGAAATCTGACAAAAGTATGCCCAAGGTTTTACATTATCAATTTGCATATCATATTTTAGTGACGGAACCACACAAATAGGAAAATCACCAGATATACCTCCGCCAATTTGGAAAAATCCAACCCCTTCACCTTCTGACATTTTTTGATATTGATCATAAAATTCGGCCATATATTCAATACCCGATTTTACAATATTAGGGCTACATTCATTATTTTTTACATACGAAGCAAAAATATTTCCAAAAGTTGAATCTTCATGTCCTGGTACAACTATTGGAATATTATGCTCCGCCGCGGCCAATAACCAACATTCTTCTTTGTTTCCTTCATGCTTGTCTTCTTCAACACTTTTAATTAAATCGTAAAAATATTCATGCCAAAATTTTCTTGTTCCTTCTTCTGTCGCTTTTTTCCAAGTAGGAACAATTTGTTCCTCAACAGCTCGGAAAGCTTCATCTTCTGGAATACTTGTATCTGTCACTCGGCGCATGCGATCTTCTAGAATTTTTGTATCATCTTCTTTGGTAAAATATCGATAATCTGGAAAATCTTTATAGCTATTATGTGCAACTAAACGAAAAAGTGACTCCTCTAAATTAGCTCCAGTGACAGACATACCAGAAATTAGACCCTTCCTGATTGCTGGCGCTAAAGTTATTCCAAGTTGAGCAGAAGACATAGCTCCACCCATAGCCCAAAACATTTTGCCTCCTTTTTCTATGTGCTTCCAATAAGCAATCGTTGCATCACGAGTTGCTCTTGAATTGAAATTTTTATAATTTCTTAAAATAAATTCTAACGTTGGTAATTTTGTTTCCATAATTTTTAATTATTAATTTATAATTAGTTATATTATACTACCATCCAAATTCTTTACCAACCTCATCAGGAGTTTCTCTTTTTCGAGCAACTACAATATGGCCATTTTCAGCGATGATTTTAATTGGAGATGAAAGCATACAATGATTGGCCGCTAGTGAATTTTGGTAAGCTCCTGTGTCGTAAACAACAATATACATCGATTTACCATTATCGTCATTTGAATCAAAATCAGGCATCGTCACCGAACCATCAAGCCCAGCATATACATCATCGGAATCACACGAAGAACCTGCTAGCCATACTTCCGTTAAATTATTATCATTCTTGTTATTAACCGGTGAAAGAGCCCATTTTTGACCAATAGCCCATGTGTCAAGAAGATCATTCATAAAACTTCCGTCGATAACATACCATTTTTTTGCCAAACTTTTTTTATATTTAATTGCCTTTGTATCAATAACTTTAAAAATCGTAATTTGAGCCGGAGCAACAATATAACGTCCCCATTCGCAAATTAAATTTGGATGAGCTACTCCTCTTTTTTCAGATTCTTTTTTGATTAAGTCAAAAATTCTTTCCATTAATTTATCAACAGGATATCCTTTTGTCCTTGTATATGGAATTGGCATTCCTCCTCCAATATCAAGAGTATCAAGCGAGGGATTTTTTTCTTTTAATTTAAAATATACATCAAGAGCATATTTAATTGGAATCAAAACATCTGACAATTTTTCAATCTGTGATCCAATATGATAGTGTAAAATTTTTAAATTCTTAAAAGATTTCATTTCTAAAATTTCTTTGGCCGAAAAACCAAAACGATCAATTGGTTTATTCCAGTGAGAACTAGTTTTGACTGGCATATCTAACCGAATACCAACTTCGTATTTAGAGTATTGCAAAAATTTTAATTCATTTGGTCCTTCTATCAATGGAAAAATCTTCACTCCCTTGTGTTGAAGATCATCTATTAAATTTATATATTTATCTGTTTTGGGACCCGAGCAAAGAATTCGAATATTGGGATTAAATGTTTCTTGCTCAAGCATTTTCTTGACCAACCAAAGTTCATTATAAGAAGATGTCTCAAGGTGTGCTCCTTCGCCAACTATCGACATGACGATTTCCTTGCTTTGATTTACCTTCATTGGATAGTGATAAAAGAATTTACCCTTATATCCAACTTTCTTTGATAAAACAATGGTTAAATCTAAAAAATCTTCTAACCTCTCTTCAATCACAAAAGGCATCAATATTTCAAGTGAAGTTCCAAATTTTTCGGCTAGATACCGAACATTATAAATATTGTGCCCTTCTTTAATAATTAAATCTCCCTCTTTATTAAAATCAAAATATTGAGTATTAAAATCTTTTAAACCAATCTTCCAAAGCTTCTTTGAAGCAATAGAGCTTTTTGTCATTTCTTTTTATCAGGTATTTATACTTCGATTTTGCTCGGCAGTATTACGACCTGCAATAAGTAATAATAAAGTCAATTGTAGCAAAAACAATTAATATGTAAAGAGTTTTAATACTCCAAACTTAACTTGAAT